>NZ_JBFHFD010000543.1:0-5953 GCF_041583735.1 Novipirellula sp. | reverse complement strand
TCGGCGACAATCCCGTGAATCTTCTTTTCGTTTTTATCGTCTGACATACTTACCGTCTGACATTCGCTATCGATGATGAATGAAGTCTGTTTCGATGGATCCGCGAGGCGTGATCGCCTGCGATGAAATGTTTTCTAGTGCTCGGTCGGCGTCGTCGGCTCGTTGTGAGCCATGTGGTACTGCTTCGCCAGTGTCGATTTGGTTTCCGCCATGTTGATCACAGGCATCAACTTGCAGAACAGCAAGAACAGCGTGAAGAACAAACCGAACGAACCAATCAACATCGACCAGTCGACCCAAGTTGGCGAGAAGTACGCCCAAGCACTTGGCAGATAGTCACGCGACAGACTGGTCACGACGATCACGAATCGTTCGAACCACATTCCAATGTTCACAAAGATTGTGATCAAAACGATGATCCACGGCGTGGTGCGGAACTTTTTGACCCAGAACAACTGCGGACTGATCACGTTACACGTCACCATCGTCCAGTACGCCCACCAATACGGCCCAAAGGCACGGTTGATAAACGCGTACTGTTCGTCCGGAACTTGGCCGTACCATGCGATGAAAAATTCAGTGCCGTAGGCGAGACCCACGATCGAACCGGTCGCCAAGATGATCTTGCACATGTTGTCCAAGTGGCGAATCGTGATCAGTTTCTCGAGCCCCAGCATGCTGCGGGCGGGCACCATCAGCGTCAACACCATCGCGAAACCGCTAAAGATCGCTCCAGCCACAAAGTACGGCGGGAAAATCGTTGTGTGCCAACCGGGAACTTGCGAAACCGCGAAGTCAAACGAAACGATCGTATGGACCGAAAGAACCAGCGGTGCTGCGAACGCGGCAAGCAACGCGTAAGCCTTTTCATATCGCATCCAGTGACGCGACGAACCGGTCCATCCCAGCGACAAGATACCGTAAGCCATACGGCGATACTTGTTTTTCGAGCGATCGCGGAACGTCGCCAAGTCGGGAACCATCCCCATGTACCAGAACAACAGCGAGACCGTTCCGTACGTGCTGACCGCGAAAACGTCCCACAACAACGGACTGCGGAATTGAGGCCACATCCACAAGTTCAAACTCGGGTACGGGGCCAACCAGAACGCCAACCATGCACGTCCCACGTGAATCCCGGGGAACGTTCCGGCACAGGCCACGGCGAAAATCGTCATCGCCTCGGCAGCACGGTTGATACTGGTACGCCATTCTTGGCGAAACAGGAACAAAATCGCACTAATCAGCGTTCCCGCGTGGCCAATACCGACCCAGAAAACGAAGTTGACAATCGGCCAACCCCAGAAAATCGGAGACCGGTTACCCCACACACCAACACCGGTGTAGAAGAGGTACGCGATACAGATTCCGAGCCACTGAAGCAGCGCGAATGCGATCAAGAAACCGATCACCCAGCCTTTGCTTGGCTTGGTCTCAGCAACTCGGCATACCGTTTCGGTAATATCGTGATAGGTCGTATCGCCGAGCACGAGCGGAGCGCGCTCGCCAGGTCGTTCGACGGTATTGTCCAATCCGTTTGGGATGGCAAGGGACATGGTTTGAAAGGGGTATCGAGTTAGGGATTAGAGAGTGAAAACAGGCGGTCCGGCTGTCTCCGTGACACTGGGTAAATTACCCCGCGGCGGATCCTAGCCAATCCAGGTCTTACTTTGCGTGATCGTTCGCTTTGTCGTGATGGTCATCGTGCTTCGCAGCGGCGGCGTGATCCGAATCATGGTGGTCGCCTTCGCCGTGGCCGTTGTGATCGCCGTGGCCGTCGTGGTCACCGTGGCCATGGTGTGGCGTCTTCATTTCGGCCAAGTCAACCAATTGATTGCGGGTCATTAAACGAACGTGCGGGTTGCGTACGCGAGCCAGGTATTCGGTGCGTGGTTTGATGTTCAATTGGCCAAGCATCCCATAGCTGCGAACGTCGGCGTGTTTCTTGGAAACCTTCGATTCTGGGTCGGCAACGTTACCAAACTCGATCGCACGTGTTGGACAGGCCGATTGGCAAGCGGTGACGATTTCGCCATCGGCAACCGGACGACCTCCATCTTTGCGGGCGTTGATTTTGGCCCCTTCGATGCGTTGGACACAGTAGGTGCATTTTTCCATCACCCCACGACCGCGTACGGTCACTTCGGGATTGAGCACCAACGCTTGCAGTTGACGGCTGGCCGATTCGATCGAACTCGGATAGGCCTTGACGCCATAGCCCACGCCAACCTCTTCGTTGAAGTTGAAGTAATTAAAGCGACGCACTTTGAATGGGCAGTTGTTTGCACAGTAACGTGTGCCGATACAGCGGTTGTACGCCATCGCGTTAAGGCCTTCGTCGGTGTGCACGGTGGCCGCCACCGGGCACACTTGTTCACACGGAGCCGTTTCGCAGTGCATGCAGGCGACAGGTTGTTGAACCACATCGGCGTTCTCTTCATCGCCTTGGAAGTAGCGGTCCACTCGCAACCAGTGCATTTCGCGACTGTTGCTGACTTGCTCTTTGCCAACGATAGGCACGTTGTTTTCGCTCTGACATGCGACCACACACGCGTTGCAGCCGGTGCACTTGGACAAGTCGATTGCCATACCCCATTGAGGCAGGAATGGCTTTTCCATCTCGATCTTTTGGATCGGTTCTTGCCACAGCGATCCACTGCCGTCTTTGCCTACCTTGGGCACGTGGGGACCACGCACTTCGGCGAATTCGGGCACTTTATCAAGCAGCTGAACGGTGCCTTCGCGAATCAACGAGAAACTGCGTCGCTCGGTTTCCTCGCGGCCTCGTTCGTCGATAGCCCAGTGATCCTGGGTCGTCGCCAATTCGTATTCGCTAAAGCGAGGGCGAGCATTGACTTGGTAGGAAACGAGCATTTGATCGCTCGTTCGCAGTGGCGAAACATCGGTTCCGACTGCGTCGACATCCTCTTCGGTGAATCCGCCAACCATGCCCGCTCGTTTCCGGCCGTAGCCGATTGCCACGGTCACGACGCCGGGGGCACAGCCGGGCAATTCGTAGACAGGCATTTCGATCGTGGCGTCCCCTTGGGACAGCGCGATCATCAATCCGTGATGAACGCCAAGTTTCTTGGCGGTCGACGGGCTGATTAACGCGGCGTTGTCCCAGGTCAATTTGGTCAGGGCTTGAGGCAGTTCTTGCAGCCAGCCGTTGTTGGCGAAGCGACCGTCGTAAATTCCATCCGCAGGAACAAACAAGACTTCAAAGTCGTCTTGGTCCAGTTCCTCGACCGAAATCGCCACCGGTGCCGCGTCGGTCAAAGGTTTGTCTTGAACGTTGGCGCTAAGCTCTTCGCTTACGGTTAGCTCTTTGGCAAAACCATCATGCAGCAGTCCTCGCCATTGGCGAGCGCTGAGTGCCGAACCAGAGATTCCGTCTGCCGTGCGGCGAACGATTTCCGATCCTTCAACCTCTTTTTCGCCCAACATCGATGCAAGGACTTCGATCGCAGCGCGACCGCCGAGCAGTGGCAAAATCTGAGGTTGGCAGACGCCGTAGAAACCTTCGATGTTGACTACATCGCCCCATGATTCGAGCGGGTGAGCCAACGGCAGCGACCATGTGCATGCCAATCCGGTTTCGTCGTCGTATTCGCCAAGATAGATGCTGTTTTCGACTTTGCTGATTGCTGTCAGCAGGTCCACATCACCCGGAGCAGTGACCACAGGGTTTCCGCCTAGGATCAGCAGCGACTCGACACCGCCATCGTTGATCTTCTGGACCAAATCACCCAACGAGGTCGAATCGGCAAGTTCGCCGTCGACTTCGGGAGTGAATTTTTGAATCTTGCCAAGCGAGCCAAGCTTTTTGTTCAGTGCGATACCGGCCGCGACGGCTTCGGCACCAAGATGATCGCCAACCACCACGACGGCAGCATCGCCCGCTTCGGCAATGTCATGCGAAAGCACATCGAGGAATCGCTCGAGTCGCTCGGGGTGAGTCAGCTCGTCATAGGCTTTGGTTTCTTCGGCGTGTTCGTGCGACTCGCCGGCGGCCAATTTTTCGACGCGGCGGCTCAGTTCGCTCAAGAATGCCGGCATTTGGCTAGGCCGCAATGCCAATCGCGAATCGGCCATCACGCCGGTGGACGTGTATCCGCCTTCGACGACATACAACCGGCTCATCTCGCCTTCGATTGGGTCGCGGTTTTTGGCGAAACTGCGTGCGTTAGAGATCATACTCGGATCGTTTCCGAGAATGTCGGCTTGCAATGTCACGATGACCTTGGCGTCCGACAGATCGAGGACCTGTTTGGCAGGTTTGCCAAAGACGGTCTTGGTCGCCTCTCGCATCGCGGTGCCTTGAACACCGTCGTAGCGAACGAGCGTTGCCGATGGACACTTTTTCTTCAGTGCCGACAGCATGCGGACAAGCGATGGCGATGCGGTGGGTGGCATCAAAACAGCCAAGCCCGCGCCCTTGTTGTTGGCGGCGGCAGCACGAATCACGCCTTGGCCATACGACTGGAAATCTTCCCAGGTGGCATTCTCGCGTCGCTTTGAGCCTTTGCGGACCAGGAAGCTTTCATCGCCGCGAGCACGATCGGGGTCGTACAATCCGAGGATCGAAGCTTGCGAGAAGACGTCGGTTCCGGTGCCCGAGGGATGCTCGGTGTTGGGTTCGATCTTCAGCGGACGACCATCAACGCAGCTGATCAGCAGGTTGTAGACGCGACCGGCAAGTTCGAAGTTGGTCGCACGACTGTACGATTCGCCTGGCAATCGGCCTTCGGGGCGGATCACAAACGGAGCGATCGACTCTTCGGAATAACGGCATCCACCAACACCGGCAACCGCCAAGGACGCACCCATCAATTGCATCCAACGACGCCGCGAAACGCCTTCGGGGTACTCCGAAGCGGCGATCGGGAATTCGCGATCGATGAACTGCTGAAAGTCCTGGCTGTCTTGCATCTCCGAAAGACTTCGCCAGTAGCGTGTGCGTGGCGACGCCGAGGATCCGCCAAACCCATCCTGATTCGCGGAGTCACTGTTGGCTGAATCGCGTGCCGCAGAGCCAACCGCAGCTTGACTGGATTCGTGTGCGACGCCGGCCTGGGGCAGGTCAACAATCATTCGCGAACCGTTGTTGGATTTACGTGGTGAGTGGATGGAGGTCATTGCAAAGATTTGCGATTAGGCGATACGAAATTATCTGTAAAAAACGAGCTTCAGCAGTTCTCGGGGGGGGCGTCGCTGCAGAGTCATCGACTCTGCCGCTAATCCGCCCGGTCGTTGCCGAACTAACGGTGACAAACCGCACAATGGACCTGCGGGTTGATGTTCTCGCCTTCAGGATCACGCTTCTGCTTGGCGAACGCTTCTTGGTCCCAATCCGCTGGGGGTTCCCAGTCGAGCTTGGTCACGAACTCTTTGGGACGCAAATGAGGGTCAGGGTTTCGGTGACAGGTGATACACCACGCCATCGAAAGTTCTTCGTGTTGGGCCACAACGTCCATTTGGTCGATTCGGCCATGGCAACTCTTGCAACTAACGCCTGAATTGACGTGGGCGGCGTGGTTGAAGTAGACGAACTCGGGCAAGTTGTGGATGCGTTTCCAAGCCATGCTGCGGCCCGTTTCCCAACTCTTGTGGATCGGCTTTAGCTTGTCACTTTCTGCTCGTACTGCGGCCAGCGCGGTAACACCTTGATCATTCGCAGGACTGTGACAATTGATACAAGTGGCGGTCGGCGGCACGGCGGCATGAGCCGAGTCAAAGACGGTATTGTGGCAATAGCGACAATCCATCTTGAGCTGGCCCGCGTGAATCGCGTGGCTGAAAGGAACCGGTTGTTCAGGTTGGTAGCCAATATTCAGCGTCTTGGGGTCCGTGACCAGCCCACCCATGGCACCGGCATAAATGCCGCCTCCAACGATGGCAGCAGCCAGAACCATAAGAAATCGATTGACCCAGCGTGGAAAGAGAAACCGTT
>NZ_JBFHFD010000542.1:0-5957 GCF_041583735.1 Novipirellula sp. | reverse complement strand
TCCGTGCAACCTCCGTGCGATGAAAATCTAATTCGCAGAATCATTCGCACACGCACGAGAAAGGGCAAGAAAAAGTTTTGGGGTATAAAAAGGCTGGAAGCCTATCTCACATCCCCAAGCGCTTGGCGAATTTCGCTACGAGATGATGCCGCTGCCATCGTCAAGGCTCTGAAAATGGATACGATGGGCAAAATGTTTTTCGCTGCTGTCGCTTACTTGTAACCATTGCCTGATCCATGACCGACGTCATTCCACTGCATCGATTGGCGTTTGCGTTATTGCCAGTCGTGCTGGTCCTTGCCCTGATGATCCGCTGGTCGCTCGGGTTTCGAGCGGCCTTGATCGGGGTGATCCGCATGCTGCTGCAATTATCGCTGGTCGGTTATCTGCTGGGATTCATTTTCAGCACGGACACATCGCTGGTAGTGATCGGGGTGTTTACAGCAATGCTGGTTGCGGCCAGCTGGATCTCGCTGCGATCCATCCCACGCGACCGCGCGAGAAACTTTCAGTTCGCCTTTCTGGCAATTCTGCTCGGCGCGGGATCGACGTTCTTGGTGATGACCCAGATTGTGCTGGGGCTGGACCCTTGGTTTGCCCCGCGCGTGTTCATTCCGCTGGCGGGCATGACGCTTTCCAGCAGTATGAATTCGGTCAGCTTGGCGGCCGAACGCTATTATGCAGAGTTCGAGCGAGGGTCATCCGATACCCAAGCTCGCGAGGTCGCGTTAAAAGCGGCGTTCATTCCGATCACCAACTCGCTGTACGCGGTCGGGATTGTCTCGATTCCCGGAATGATGACGGGCCAGGTCTTGGCCGGAGTATCGCCGCTGATCGCGGCGCGTTATCAAATCATGGTGATGTGCATGATCTTTGGTTCGGCTGGATTGTCCGCAGCTCTATTCCTTTGGTTGATCGGTCGCTCGGGAAACGATTCTCAGCGAAGCGAAGAAAGCAAAATCGCCTGAGCGTTTGGCGATTCACGTCTCCTCACCCTTTTTAGGAAATCCCATGCGTCCGTATACAATTTCGAGCATCGTGCTGTTGTCGGCCGTCTGCGTGACGACCTTGGCGGTGGGCGAAGATTGGCCTCAGTGGCGTGGCACTCACCGAGACGCGGTGCTCCGCGAAACGGGACTGATCAAAGAATTACCCGCCGGGAAGTTGCAACACAAATGGTCGGCCCCAATCGGTGCCGGTTACAGTGGTCCGACGGTCGCCGATGGACGTGTTTACGTGACCGACCATGGCGCCGGCAACGAAGAGAAGGAAGTCGAACGCGTGCTGTGTTTCGATGCCAACACGGGCCAAGAGCTTTGGAAGCACAGCTACGATGTCAACTACACGATCAGTTATCGTGCTGGGCCGCGGGCCAGCGTGACGATCGACGACGGCAAGGCCTACTCGGTCGGCGCGATGGGCAACTTTTTTTGCTTTGACGCCGCCACGGGCGAGATCCTTTGGAAACGTGATCTGGCAGCCGACTACAACGCTCGTATGCCGATTTGGGGCATCACCACGGCGCCACTGGTTTACGAAGATACCGTGATCCAAATCGCCGCTGGTGAAAAAGATGCCTGTGTCGTTGCCATGGATCGCACCACGGGCAAAGAAGTTTGGCACGCGCTGGATGAACGTGCCGGATACAGTTCCCCGATCTTGATCAAGCAGGGCGACCAAGATGTCCTGGTGTGCTGGACCGGCGAGTCGGTGAGCGGATTGAATCCTAAAAATGGCGACGTGTTTTGGAGCATCCCGATGCTACCGCGAAACATGCCGATCGGAGTGCCAACGCCGGTGGTTCAGGACGACAAGCTATTTGTTTCGTCGTTCTATGACGGCTCGATGCTGATTCGCTTGGACCGCGACAAACCGGCCGCCGAAAAGCTTTGGCACCGTGTGGGCGTCGACGAAAAGAATACCGACGCACTGCACTGCATGATCAGCAACCCGTTTATCAAAGGCGACTACATCTACGGCGTCGACAGCTATGGTGAGATGCGTTGCTTAGACTTGGCCACCGGCGACCGAGTTTGGGAAGACCAGAACGCGGTCAACCGTGCTCGCTGGGCCACGGTCCATACGATCCGCCATGGCGAATCGGAGATCATGCTCAACGAGCAAGGCGAATTGATCTTTGCAACGGTCGCACCGGATGGTTACCACGAACACTCGCGAACGAAACTGATTTCGCCGACACGCGAGCAACTCAATCGACGCGACGGCGTGGTCTGGTCCGCCCCGGCGATCGCCAACGGTTTCATCTATGCCCGCAACGACAAGGAACTCGTCTGTGCATCGCTGTTGCCGGATCGTCGTTAATCGCTCCCGCGATCAAAAGATTGTCGTTGACCGCTCCGCGGTCATTACGTTGTGATGGAATGAGACGGTCGAAACGCTATGATCGCGGAGCGATCAGCGACAATGTGCAGAAGCGATCAGCGACGATGGCTAATCCATCCGCACGCCGACGGTCAACAAGATGTTGGCGTAGCGTTGTTGGTCGGCGGTTTGAATCGTCAGCACGTGATCATTGGTGGAAACAGCTTCGTAGAACGCCCATTTGTCAACGGGCTGGATTTCCAGATCGAGCCCCTCGTTTTTGATTGTTTTGCGGTAATCTTCCCATACGGGTGGGTCGCCATCCAAGGCGTACGGACCGCTTGTTTCGGTCTGCATCGTCTGAATTGCTTCGACCGGGATCGCCGACAGCAGGGCTTCGAGCACTTGGTCACAAGTGGGCACCCCCGGCATCAGATTCAGACTGACCAATTCCGCGCGTGGCCCTCGTTTGCTGGCAGCCGGATAATTGCCATCGGCGATCAAAATCGAGCTGTGATGTCCCGCCGCAGCAATAATCGCGGTGATTTGCGGATGGATGAGTTTGTGTCGAAGCATAGATCTACACGCTCTTAACGAGGTTCAAGACGGGGGTAGGGATGAAATCAACTTATTTCGCTACGATACCTGGTAGCGAGTGATGACAATTATGCCAGAAACCAGATTCGTTGTAACGGAGCCAATGTGTTAGAGCGCCGATTAAAGCTAGGCCGATTCCTCGGCATTGGGGTCTACGTGCATTGGACGTTTGGGTTGCTGATGGCCTACGTTGCCTACGAAACCCAATCGCAGGGACTGGTGGGCATTGCGTTTGGCATGGCACAGCTATTTGCTGTCTTTTTCTGCGTGACGCTACACGAGTACGGGCACGCCTTGGCGGCTCGCAAATTCGGTATTCCCACGATCGATATCACGTTGCTGCCGATTGGCGGGGTGGCTCGACTGCAGCGGATGCCCCGCATTGCTTGGCAAGAATTGGTGGTGGCAGTCGCCGGTCCAGCCGTCAATGTCGTGATCGCCTCGCTACTATTGCTGGGGTTTTACCTGTTTGGCGGCGCTGAAATCCTGGTCGAGATCTTTCATGCGTTTGTGGGTCCGGTGGAAACCGTGGCGACCGCGCAGGCGGGTGGGGAATTGGCCAATGGAGAATTGGCCGAGGTGGAAATGTCTGCTGCCCCGTCGTTTCTAGCGTTCTGCGTGATCTTGTTAGCAGTGAACATCATGCTCGTGGTGTTTAACATGATTCCGGCCTTTCCGATGGACGGCGGTCGTGTGCTGCGAAGTTTACTAGCGATGGTGACTCACTACCGCCGAGCCACCTTTTTGGCGTCACGCATTGGGATCGCATGCGCGATGCTGATGGCGATGGCGGGGATTTATGCTCAAGCGCCCGGCCCGGTCTTGGTGGCGATGTTTATCGCCTACGCAGGCATCTCCGAAGCTCGCCAAGTCGAGATGATGGAATCGGTGCGTGGTTTGAGCGTTTCAAACGTCATGACCCATTGCCACAATTCGATCCCGATGGACGCGACGCTTGATGAAGCCGCCCATCGCTGGCAATCGATCGACACGACAAGTTTGCCAGTCACAGCTCAAGGCGACATCGTGATTGGCATGCTACGACTGAAAGACTTATTGACAGCGATTGAATCCGAGAAGCACTTGATCGCGACAGTCGGCGAGATTGCCGATCACAACGCGCCGTTTGCACGCGAATACGAATCGCTCGAAAACGCAATCCTTCGCAGCGGAGGACAATACAGGCAAATTCCCGTCGTCAATTCCGATGGCGGTCTTGTCGGCTGTCTCGATATGGACTCGATGATGACACGTGGCTCACTACGCAAACATCTGGCTAGTCGCGCGCCGGTGGTCGACCGGTTTGATGCGGTAACGTAGGAAACAAAGGGTAGCTACGTTCGCCAGAACGTGGCCCACCACGAACGCGACGTCGGCTCCATCAAGAATTTAATCGCTCTAGAGCGGCGCAACGCACGCCGGCTGGTTGCGCGGCGTTAGCCGAGGCCTTACGGCCGACGGCTCATGTGTTGGAACCGCGATTTTCAGCGACGACGATAAACCCGCCGACGGGACTGCGGGATCCGGTGACCATCGAGGCTCCGTCGATCGAGAGCGAATGAAACTGGGCGACGTCCCACTGCGTGGCTTGCAAATCCGACATCAGTTCGCGTTTCGAAAATCGATGCATAAACATCTTTTCGAGTCCGCGGTACTGGTAAACGCTGTCACCAAACTCGTGATCGGATTGCCATCGCGATTTGACCCACGACCGAACCAGTGATCGCCACCCGCCGGGCTCTCGCAGTGCGGACCAGCGATTGTGCACATGCAGCACCAAGCGACCTTGAGGTCGGACGATGCGAGCGACATGGCGAAGCATCTGCTGGCGGTTCCTGCGTCCTTGGATCATCCCCAGCGTGCTAAACAGACAAACCGCGTGATCGATCGATTGGTCGGCAAAACAGTCCAATTGAACCAAGTTGGCGCGAATTGCGTGAATCTGTCGCTGCAATGCTAGCTGCGAGGCCTTTGTCATCATCACTTCGAGCATCCGCTGGCTCAGATCGACCCCAACGACTTGGTAGCCTCGATTGGCTAATTCCATTGCCACCCGCCCGCTTCCGCAGCCTAAATCGACAATCGAAGTCAGGCTTAGCGAGGAATCATCCGATAAAGTGCCAGGAAAGACTTCTTTCAAAATCGACTGGTCCAGGGCACAAAGCGGAGTATCCGCCACAAACGCATCGTAATGGTCCGCAATCGTCCGCTCGTTCACGTAACTCCATGTTCCCGCAGAAACGCCAATCGGGCGACGCCAGTCGGGCGGGCGGGTGGTTTTCGGGGGCTGGTTCAAAGGGCTACCGGGTTCCTATAATTCGCGGCGTGATCGTGATTGAAAGTGGCTTGTGTTTTGCCACTGGACCACGAAATGTTTCGAGCAACCATTGCTCGAGTGACAATCAGCTTACCGTATCAGACGGTTTATTCGACGCCAGCCAGTGATCCTGGTTCGGCTCCATCAACTTGAGGAGAAATAGGACAGTGGCAATACGAGTTGGAATTAACGGCTTCGGCCGAATCGGACGTATGGTTTTTCGTGCCTCGGTGACTCGCGATGATATCGAAGTCGTCGGCATCAACGACCTTCTCGATGTTGATTACTTGGCATACATGCTGAAGTACGACTCGGTCCACGGCCCGTTCGAAGGCGAAGTCTCGACCGAAAACGGAATGCTTGTCGTCAACGGCAAGAAGATCCGCATCACCGCGGAAACCAATCCTGCGAACCTAAAGTGGGGCGAAGTCAACGCCGACGTGGTTGTGGAATCGACCGGTATCTTCTTGACCTCCGAGTCGGCCAAAGGCCACATCGAAGCTGGTGCAAAGAAGGTTGTCATGTCGGCTCCGTCCAAAGACGACACCAAGATGTTCGTCATGGGCGTCAACGACGACAGCTACGACGGCGAACAATTCGTCTCCAACGCTTCGTGCACCACCAACTGCTTGGCTCCGATCGCCAAGGTGCTCAACGACAGCTTCGGCATCAAGCGTGGTTTGATGACCACCGTTCACGCTGCAACCGCAACCCAAAAAAC
>NZ_JBFHFD010000541.1:0-5964 GCF_041583735.1 Novipirellula sp. | reverse complement strand
TCAGGCGACGAAAACCGTGGGTGGGTGAACGCTCCAGGAACAACGCCCACCCAAGTTTTTTCGCTTAGCGCCGAGCTATGTTCGCCAAAGAAAATCGTGTTGGACGTGCCATCCAGCACATCGCGAAAACGTGTTTTGGAATTGCGAAAAAAAGGCCCGTCGGCAACGGTGGCAGCATCGCCATTAATCGGAACGATCTTGGTCGTTGACGTATAGATGTTTGTGAACACTTCGCCGGTCGCAGCCGAACCGCATTCCCCCCAACAGCTTTCTTGGCCGTGGCTTGCCACATAATGGCTGCGCCCAAGCTTCATTGGCTGTCCCCCAATAAGCAGCGGATTTCCCGATTGGTCTTTGACTTCAAACGGTTCATCGCCACCGGTCGCACTTGGACACAAGAACATGGGAATGCTTGCGGAAATCGCTTGCCGATTAAACGATGACCAAATCGGTTGATCATAGCGAAGGCTGTCTGCTAACGCGTTGCCTTCGGCGAACGGCAAGAGTCCGGCGGCCCAGCCCCAACCAGGGCCGGCGTCCCACGTGACCGAATCCATCATCACCGACGCTGGCGCCGATCCGTCGCGTGTGGGATGCGAAACATAGCCGGCGGGAAATCGTTGGTAAGCCGAATGATAGTTATGTGCTGCTAAACCCACTTGCCGCAAATTATTACTACACGACATACGCCGCGCCGCTTCACGTGCGGCTTGGACTGCGGGAAGTAGTAGTCCGACTAACACGCCGATGATTGCGATCACCACGAGCAATTCAACCAGCGTGAACCCACCGCGGCGAGGACGATCGCGACGATCGATCGTGCATCCGGTGGAAACCGACGTATTCAAAACGGATTTCTGCTCCGCAAAAAAACACTCTAACTTCAGCATTCGAAACCTCTATCTTCGTTATCGACGTTTGTCATGAAGCTGACGCCAAAAGTTAGCCGCCACTAACTTTAACCTCGTAAAAAACAGGAACACGCGTTCCCTATCGCGACTTGCTGTCTGCAAGCCAAATGTTAGCCGAAACTAACTTCATGGGCAGAGTCTAGCGATCGCGACAGACACAATCAAGGGGATTCAGCGTGAAAACAATTTTGTTAGGATATGGGGCTACGATAAAGGCACATTGCGGGTGGTGATTACACCACTTGGGGCACACGAAGGGAACCAGAACTTGCCATCGAAGACTTACCAACGAATTCGATCGGACCATGCCAGCGAGGTTGCCGAGGACTATGTCGAAGCGATCGCGGACGCAATTACCGAGCGAGGCGTATGCCGGGCGATCGATCTCGTCAAACATTTCGCAGTCACGCACGCCACGGTCAACAATACGATCGGCCGGCTGCAGCGTGATGGGTTTGTCGTGACCGAACCCTACCAACCGATCGAATTGACCGCCGCAGGCAAGCGGTTGGCGACGCAGTCACGACGACGCCACGAGATCGTGGAGAGCTTCTTGCGGCGAATGGGAGTCAGCGCGGCGACGGCGGCTGCCGACAGCGAAGGGATCGAGCACCATGTCAGCAAAGAAACGCTGGCGGCCATGAAACGCGTCCTGACCAAAGGCTGGCCCAGCGAGCCGTCCTAAGAAATATGGCCGGGTTCTGCACGGGCGAATCCGTGAGCCGCGACGCGTAAGCGGCCGGGTACTGTGCGGGCCCCGGTTACGGCGAATGCCATCTACTTTAGTCGCGGCACGGCGCGGGGCCCCGTCCGTTTGCAGCGAGTAAAACGCTCGAAATTTACCTGGCGGCTAGTTCCTCCCCCGCCTTAAAAAACCCCGTCTGGCGGCACCGACCTTTCTATTTGGTCAAAATTAGCTTGCCTTGCCGCGTCTCTCGCAATCGGTACAGCATCCCTTGATGCTCAATCCAAATCTCATCCCCACAGCGGGCAAGATCCTTGAATCGGACGATTTTTGGCGCGATCTGGCTCGCCCAAACGCCGTCGGTGGCGTCCGTTTTTTTGGGTGCAGGCGGCGTCGATTCGTTTGGATTCGTCATAAGTCTTTATTTTAAGGTCGCTTACGCGTTTTGATTTTTTTACTCAGCCATTCTTGCGAAAAAACCTCCGCAGCACAATACTTGTTGAGACTGATTCGCATTAGCGATACACATTCGACGACGCAGCAAGCAACTGGGACGACAGCCCCCGATCCGCGATCGGCTGCTGATTTAGCAAACCGTGGCGAACGCCAAGAAACGGCATTCTAAATTCAGCGGCCTGCCATCGCTGGGGCATCAGCACCTTCGCCAGCCACGCTCGGATGCATCTCTCGTGTTCACGTCCGAACATCGAGAGCTTGTTTCCTTTCTCGTAGGCTCATTTGAAGGAGTTGTTTGATGACAACATTACGCTCTCGGTCCGTTCCCTCGCACGCTGCCGAAAACCCAATATCCCCCCGTCGCACTCGGCCTGGCTTTACTCTGGTCGAATTGCTGGTTGTCATTGCGATCATCGGCATCCTCGTCGGATTGTTATTGCCGGCCGTGCAAGCCGCCCGCGAGGCGGCACGGAAGATGTCGTGCACCAACCACATGCGTCAAATTGTGTTGGCGGCCCACAACTATCATGGCACGTTTGGCCAATTCCCCGCTGGCAGTATCCAAAGCAACTTTATTAGCCCGTTTGTTTCCGTGCTGTCGCATCTCGAGGAATCCAACAACTACCAGCAATGGGATTTCTCGAAAAGCTATAGCGATCCCTACAACGAAAACGTTTCGTCGCAAAAGATCGCCACGTTCCTGTGCCCGTCGATGATCCTCAATCGCGATGCGCCGGATACTCGCATCGGAACCAACGGTCGTCCCGTCGAAACCGGCGGCCCGACCAGCTATCTGTGGTGTGAAGGAACCGACGACTACATGCAGAAGGGTGACGGATTGTTCGGTCTGCATTGGCCATCGTACGGCTACAAAAACCCGCCGAACCGTTTCCGCGATTGTCTGGACGGAACCTCGTCGACCATCGCACTGGGCGAAACCGTCTACAATTACAACGACTACCTCTGGACCGGCAGTACGCTGCCGAGCGACATGGTCGGGACAGTGAAATGGGGCACCGCACGCTGGGTCGTCGGTTACCCAAAAATCGCATTGGGCACGACGCTTTATCCCCTAAATGTCCACACCGCAGCAAATATGGGTGGATTTGCAAGTCAACATTCCGGCGGCGCCCATTTTGTCTATGCCGACGGCAGTACGCATTTCATCACCGATTCGATCGACTATGAAATCTACAATGCTCTCGCTAGCAAGAATGGTCACGAAGTGATTCCGGGGGACGATCAATGATGCAGCGACGCTCTCGCGAGGACACAGTTCGTCCCGTCATGGCAAAGGCGATGTTGATCGCGGTGCCGATTTCGATATCGCTGGCAACCGGATGCAGCGAACCGGCCCCCGAACGGATCGCACTACACGGGACAGTCCAATCCGACGGCAAACCGATTGAGCGTGCGACCTTGATTCTGACGCCCGCATCTCAAACAGGAACTCCCGTGGCAACACAAATCGACGCAGGACGTTTCGCTTTCACTCGACTGACGGGCCCCTACGCCGGAGAATACATCGTACGGGTGAATCCCGACGAACCTGCGATCGAATCAATCATCGAGGTTGCTGAGCAAAACCCTCGCAAAGCGGCTCGCGAATTTGGAGTGCAACGCTCAAAAAGCTTGCCGCGCAATACGACTACCAACATGACGAAGCAAATCGAGGTCACGCCACAGCAGAAAAGTCCGCTGCGGATCGACCTGTAGTAAAACCGTGGGATAGGCATTCAGCCTGTCTTTTTCCCTTCCACTTTTACTCGACGCCAAATCCTTTCTTGAAAACACCAAAATGAAATCACACCACCTCTCCTTCATCGCCTGCCTGTTTGCCTTGCTTAGTTTGTTCGGGCCTACCCCAGTTCACGCCCACTTTCCTTGGCTCGCTCAAAACGATCAAGGAAAACCGATCCTGTTCTTCGGCGAAGGGCTCGACGATCGCACTTACCATTTGCCTGAATCGATGAAAGCATTCGAACTGTGGCAGACCGACGGAAACTCAGCCCCCAAATCGCTGACGCTACAAACCGTTTCGACCGACGACTTGGTCGGACTGCAGGCCGCGGATGCTGTCGCGAAAACCGGATGCATCTACGGCACGCAAACGTACGGCATCTACCATGGCTCGAAATTGGTGTATCACGTCCAGCATTTCCCCAGCCCAGATCCAGCCACCTGGACGACACCTCCGGCTGAAGGCAAATCAGGCGGCAACCAGCTTCGTGCCGAAATCAAGGCGGTGGACGAGGGAATCCGCGTCTTGGTGCTTTGGCAGCAAAAACCACTGCCGAACGCCGAGGTCAAGCTGTTTTGTGACGAGGGGCATGAAGAAGGATCGGCAAAAACGAACGACGACGGGGTGGTGACGTTCTCAAGCAAGCAAGTGGAACCAGGCTTGAACGCGATCATGGTTGGCTTCACGGACGATCAGGCTTCGGGTACGTTCAAAGAAGAGTCCTTTCAAGCGACCAGCAACTATCTAACCGCTACGTTTCCTCGGCCGCAGGCCAACGGGGAATCACACCGCACCGACTCAGCCCGCGCCAACGAATCAAAAATGACGAAATCAAATGAATCGTCGGTCACCGTCAAAGCTTCGTCACTTCCAGATTTGCCGCGGAAGTTGACCAGTTTCGGTGGCGCGGTCGCAAACGGAAAACTGTTTGTTTACGGCGGTCACATCGGAGATGCACATTCGTATTCCACCGCGGAACAGTCCAATGCATTTTGGTCGCTCGATCTGCCCGGTGGAAAGTCTTGGGATTCGTTGCCCTCGGGACCGAAGTTGCAAGGTTTGGCGATGGTTGGCCACGGCAATTCGGTGGTGCGAATTGGCGGCTTCACCGCGATGAACGACGAAGGCGAAACGCATGATTTGCAATCGCAAGCAACGGTCAGCCGTTATGACATTGCGACCAAACAGTGGAAGGACGATACCCCGCTGCCTGAACCACGATCTTCACATGCCGCCGCGGTGATCGGCGACCAAGTCTATGTCATTGGCGGATGGGCGATGTCGGGCGAGAATGAAACCAAGTGGCACAACACCGCGTGGACCGCCGACTTGAGCCAGCAACCGCTGCAGTGGAAAGCGATCGCAGCGCCACCGTTTGAGCGACGTGCATTGTCGGTCGCTGCACACGACGGACGGATCTATGTCGTGGGCGGCATGGATCAAGAGGACGGACCGAGCACCGAGGTCGATGTCTTTGATCCAAAGTCGAACCAGTGGTCCAAGGGAGCTTCGCTGATCGGTGAAGCGATGACCGGTTTTGGATGCTGGGCTCAATCCCATGCCGGTCACTTGTACGTCAGCACCGTCAACGGCACGATCCAACGCTTGACCGAGGACGGCGACGATTGGGAGATCGCAAGCAGCTACGATCCCGGACGCTTCTTTCACTGCATGTTGCCACTTGATAATAAATCAATGGTGATGGTGGGTGGTGCCAACATGTCGATCGGACGCTTTACAAATCTCGAGATCGTCGAGATCAAATAACGGCCAGCGAACGATCGGTTGACCGTAAAACCGCATCGCCCCGTCGCATGACGGGGCCATATTCCCCTGCAAATCCTCCCCCCCAACCCGACGCGTCAGTTTTGAAGTTGCGAGTTTGTATTTAGGGGCAAAGCCCCGGACGTTTACCTAGCCCAGCCCAACGGGCTGGGACCAAGAAAACCAATGAATTGTAGGGCCAACGGCCCGGCCGTTTGCTGGGACTAAATGAGGGCGGCTAGCAAATGGCCGGGCCTTTGGCCCTTAGGGTTCGTTGCATCTAAAACCTGGCCCGTTGGGCCAGGCTAGGCAAATTGCTGGGCCTTTGGCCCGAAGAACGTCTAAACTCGCAACTTCAAAATGCGTCAGCGAGCGACCGAATCAAAATCCATTTTCCCTCACTTTCG
>NZ_JBFHFD010000540.1:0-5974 GCF_041583735.1 Novipirellula sp. | reverse complement strand
GAGCTGTTGCTTGAGGGATCTGTAGCAAGATCCACTACGGGGGTTTGTCGTTGATCGCTCCGCGATCATTACGTGGTGGCGATTGAGATTACAGGAAGAAGGGTGACAGGAAGATTAAAAGCACTGGCCGTAGCGAAAGTCGCGGAGACTTTCGAATGTGGGATAGGCTGCCAGCCTGTCGTCGTGATAGTGCTGTCGCTGGCGGTTATTGGATCAAGAAAATTGGCGGCAAAAAAATGGGTGGCAAAAACATAAGAGCACTGGCCGTAGCGAAAGTCGCGGAGACTTTTGGATGTGGGGTAGGCTTCCAGCCTGCCATCGGTCGTGGAGCTGTTGCTTGAGGGATCTGTAGCAAGATCCACTACGGGGGTTTGTCGTTGATCGCTCCGCGATCATTACGTGGTGGCGATTGAGATTACAGGAAGATGGGTGACAGGAAGATAAAAAGACATAGGTGTAGCGGAAGTCGCGGAGATTTTTGAAATGTTCTCCTTTTTTAAGCCATAAACATCAAATTGTGTTAAAAGCTGCTGCCTGATAGCATCTTGGCGCAGAATTTGCAATGTTGCCTATCAGGTGGACAATGGTTAGTAGCATCGAAGGGGGCACTGCGGCGTTTGCGAGCATTTTTTTGCAGTTGGGTAGGGAACCGGGGTTTTCTTTGCCGAAGCGTGACTCGTATTGAGACAGTTGTAAAAAGATGAGATGAATGCAGATTTTTGGGGTGGATTTTGATGCAAGGCGTTGGTGAGTGACCTAGGTTATTGATTAGGGAGGATGTCGCTTGCTGCGGAACGCGAATGCGGAGCGCATTCTGCGGGCGAATCCCGTTTTATGAAAAGGTTTGGGAGATGACCACTTTAACGGCCATCATTGTTGGCGTCCTTGTTTTCTTCGCTATTTGTGCGTTCGTAGTGGCTCTGTTGATCCAACGAGCTCCGCGTGTGGAAGAGTGTGATTGCGATGAGTGTCGTCGCTTGCGGGGGGAGTTTGTTGAGCCTGTCGAGGAATTGACCGATCTGTGCGCTGCGACCGCTGCGACGGAACTGTTGTCTCAAAATAAGCCGGGTAAGATTGCCGACGTCAAGTCAACACAATGTTGCGCGTCCCGGGCACATGAAATCCCCAAAACAGCACAGCACTCGTGGTTTTCCGGGTGGAAATCCCACACTCCGCGCTAGAACGCGGCTTTGGCAGCTAAGGACGAATCGCCCTTTCTTTATCGCCTCCACCCACAGTGATTCTGGTTCTGTAGGTGCCAGTTTCCGGCGTTCTAGCCGGCTGAAGGGTTTTTCTTGGTGCCCAGACCGCGGTGTCTGCTGAACGGAAGCTTCAGGTTCGGGGGGGAGTCCTGGGGGAATGCCCTTGCGGTGGGGATTCTGGTGAGTACGATTGAGCCGATTGGGGCGTTCTGATCTTGGAAACTGCCACCCCCTCCCGTGACTCGAACATTCCGGTTTTATTTTGTTTCGAACCCTTGCACTCATCGTACCGCTGGTGTTTGCCGTTGGAATGAACCAGGCCCACGCAGGTGTCATGACCACGGTGCCTCCGCCCGACATTTACGTTGCAGGTTTGTGGGCGACCTATGATGGAAGCGAGTTTGTGTCGCAAGGGGAAGCCATGATGTACAAGCCGCTTTTGGGTGATGATGTGAATATCCTGCCGGATAAATACAGCGCGACGCTTGGGGCGACATCTTCTGGCCTATTCCAAATGCAAGCGAACATCACAGCGGATGGTACGATCTCAGAAGCCAGCTTCACTGTGCACGGTTCCTTGGGTACCGCCTCGACTGGTGAAGTTGTATTGCTGAGTGGCACAATCACCGAAATGAACATGGCGGTTTTCTCGACGTCACACATATTGGAATTTAAGGTGACGGATAAGGAGTTTACAGGCACCCTCGCCCCGTTTTTCCAGAGCCAATATGGCGGTGCCGTTATAAAGATGACGCTTCAGTCCTGGCATTATGGGGATAGTCTCTATACTTTCACTGATGCCTTTGGGGCTACAGGGGCTGCGAACATCGGGCGTCCAGTACCTGAGCCCGCTTCGATGGCGATTTGGGGATCCGTTTTGGTCGTCGGCAGCGTTTTTTCGCGGCGACGAAATCGCAGTCGTCTGGCCGTTTGATCGCTTTGTCGCCCCGCTTTCCAAGCTGGCAGTGTCACGGTGAACGTGCCTTAGGCTTCGGTGTGGTTCATCTCACTCTCGACGATCCAACGTGATGCCCGCTAACGCAGCGCTGTGAAGCATTTTTCTTATAGGGTTTGGCTAATTTAGCGTAGCGGAAGTCGTCAAGACTTTCGTTCCATTGACGTATTGTCCCCCGAAACTGTTGGCGAGTTTCGCTACGAAATGCTTTACCACGCTACCGCTAACGGCTTGGAAAGCCGTGCGACAATGTCAAGGATCTTGCCAAAGATCCTGAAGCGAATCTTGCTTGATCACCCTCTCGATGCCTGTCCCATTTCGGACCCAGGCTTCTACCTGGCTTTTCTTGAGAATCATTCTCCGATTCTGTGGCCCCCCAAGTGTTGACAAGGATGTGTTCTGATTACAGTAGGGGGCTATTGCTCCATCCCCACGGCTGTGTTTCCCTCCATTCCGCTGCCCTTGCCCCCCGCCCAGGTTTCGTTTCATGCGACTGTCTCAAATCACCTCCCTGTTCGGCTCGGCTTCTTCAGTATCGCAGACGAAAAAGCCGCGACGCACTCGACATGGGGCGAGGCGACGGATTCAGGCGGAACTGCTCGAGGATCGCCGCATGATGGCGTTACTGGAAATGAACCCAGCGTTTCCAACATTCGATGCGAACTTCAATGGATCGGTTCAGTACAATGCGGCAACGGATACGTTTGTCGCTGACGCGACTCCGTTGCTATTTAAGACCACTTTTTTCGGATTCGGGTCACAGGTCCAGGCACCGAAAAGTTTTCAGCTTGAATTCAAAGTCGACGACACGGGAAATTTTGCTGGAGGCGTGGCTGGACACGACTTCAAAATTACTGGTTCACTCAACCTCGACTCGGATTCCATTCCCGATGTGACGGGTGATCTGTTAACCGGCGAAGTGATTGCGTTTGGTTATGCCGACTCCGGTAACGCTACGACGACGGATGTTTTTGATGTGCGTCTGCAGGTGACGGGCGGGGCGTTGTCCGTTCCTGGGGTGCTAACGGCCAGTGGCAATCCGCGGCCTGCGTATTATGCGGACCGAGATATCGGTATGCGGATCACCAGCGAAAACTCGACCTTCAACGGCAATTTCAACGTTGATTTCGGGGGTGGCAACAAGACACTGCTTGGCCCGATCGAGCGCGAAGTGGTTGAACCGGCAGAGCTTGGCAATTTCGTTTGGCAGGATGTGAATCGCAACGGTATCCAAGATGACGGCGACACTGGGGTGAACGGCGTCCGCGTCCATCTGTATTCGGACGTCGATGGCGACGGCGTTGCGGAGCCGGGTGGCGATGACGCGGGGCCTATCGATTCGCGTGTGACCACGACTGTGGGGACGACGCCCGGTTATTACTTGTTCGAGGATCTCGACCCAGGCGACTATTTCGTTGTCTTTGATGCATCGACATTGCCGAGCGGATTTGAGTTCACGACACACAATGCGGTCGGTTCGACCGCCGCCGACGACAGTGATGCGGACGTGATCACTGGTGCCGCCGCAGTGACGACTTTACAGGCAGGTGAAAGTGATCTGACTTGGGACGCCGGGATCGTGCAGGCGTCCGATGTTGCGATCAAGAAGTACACGCGAGTCGATGAGGCTCCGGGGCCTGCGATTGATATCGAAAAGTTCGTCAAACCGGTTGTCGTCCATTCGGGCAACATTTGCGATGCAACAGGCAAGACAACCGTGTTGACATTGCAGTACACCCCAGGCACCAGTGTCAATACGGCTCAGGATCCGGGCAAGGCAACGGCAAGCGGATCTGTGGATGCGTCTGCTACGGATACTTACATTGTCGTCGGCGATGGGGGAAGCAATGTTTTCTTTGCGGGCACCGTCGCTGCGGGGGATTCATTCACGGCTTCGTCCAGTCTGGCAGGGACCAAGTCGTTCATGTCCAACACGATCATCCAGCTGTACGACAATCAGTCCGCGTTCGAGGCTGGTGCCGCTGCGCTGCAAACGATGCAGTACCACACATCTTGTTCACAACCGATTCGACTTGGCGATGTGATTGGCAGTGTTGTGGTGGTTGAAATGGCGGGGAAAGAGGGATCCGTGATCGCACCGGCCGGATTGGGTGAGGATGCGGATACCACCGCGAGCGGACCGGAAGTCATGGTCGGCAGTGAAGTCGTGTGGACCTATGTCGTCACCAATCCTGACCCGAACGATCGACCGATTACCAATGTGGTTGTGGTCGACGACGCAGGGACCCCCAATGACCCCGCCGATGATTTTTACCCTCAGTACGTCAAGGGGGATGATGGCGACGGGTTACTGGAACTTGGCGAACAGTGGATCTACACCGCCAAGGGAACGGTTGAATTGGCGGGCCAGTACCGTAATATCGGCAAGGTGACTGGCAATTTTGTCGATAGTGGTGCGATGGTCATGGATGATGACCCCGCCCATCATTTCGGTGTCACCGGCGAAGTGTTGGTGTGCAGTGAAGTCGGCAAACCGGTCGAATTGACGTTTGACTATGTCGGCGGCAGCAATGTTCAGACGGATCAAGATCCTGGCAAAGCGGGGACCAGTGGCGTCGCGGATTCAACGCCTCACGATTCGTACTTTGTCGTGACGAATTCGACAGACCTTCACAAAGTGTTCTCGGGTGACGCAGCGAACTACTTCTCGGGCACCGTATCTTTGGATGACCCGTTCACCGCGACAGCCGCCAACGCCGACTCGAGCAAATTCAGCTCGAACATGATGATTTATCTGTTCGACAGCGTTGCCTCGTTTAATGCGGGGGCTGCTCCGCTGCAAACGATGCAGTATCACACGTCGTGTTCTCAGCCGATCAACTTAGGCGATGTCATCGGAGGAGTGAAGATTGTTGGCGCGGTCGGAGACACGGGATCGTCGACTGTGCTGGCTGATCAATTGCCACCGTTGGGGCCGCTGGAATTGCAGGGGCCTACGGTCGTGCTGGAAGGGGATCATCCATTTGATGCTTCTAATATCGGTGTTCCGGCCGATCTTCCGACTGGCCCGATGGCACAACTTGGCGACAAGATCACATTTACCTATGAAATCACCAATCCTGGTGGCGTTCCCCTGTCCAATGTGATGGTTACCGACAATACCGGAGTGGTTGTCGAACCCGTATTGCAGACCAATGGCACAAACGTGGGTGACGTGAACGGAGACGGTTTACTGGACCCCAGCGAAACGTGGTATTACCAGGCCGTTGAAATTGCGGACGCGGTTGGCCAGCAGATGAATATCGGTAAGGTTACCGCCGATCCAGGAATGGTAATGGCTGAAAATCCGAGCCATCACTTTGTGAACCCACTGAGCATCGAAAAATTCACTCGTGGTAAAGCGGAGTCAAGCGGTTTGGTGGGCGTGGATGTCTGTGGCGATCTAGGGTTGGATGATTTCGATACGCTGACGTTGCGTTACGAAGGCAACAATTTCATTAGCAATCCGCAGGAAGGCAAAGCGGTGGTGGCCGGCACTCTTTCGGATCCGGCGCCGATGGATGTTTACATCATCGGAAGCAAGGACTCGGACGCAGAGGGGGGGCAATTCTTTGCGGGCACTGTGGGACTGGGAGACGCGTTTGATCTGACTCAAGCGTACAGCGACACGAGTTTCGGTTCGTCCACCTACGTCTTGATCTACGACGCGGATCCTGCCGCAGGCGGAACTTTGCTGCAAACCATTGACTTTCATACCTCGTGTTCAAAACCGCTTAGATTGGGCGACATCTTTGGCGGCGTGACCCTGGTCGGCGTTACCGACGAGGATGGCGATTCCGCGAGACTGGCTGAACCG
>NZ_JBFHFD010000539.1:0-5985 GCF_041583735.1 Novipirellula sp. | reverse complement strand
GCGCGAGAGTAGGTCTCCGCGAACCCGAGACTCCAGGCATCGTATCCCTTAGCGTCCAATCGCCATCGGCGAACACGTTGGAGTGCCTTGTTGAACTGGCCTCGGGCTTCGCCGAGTTGCTTTTCGACATCCATATCGTGTTGCAGCAGTTGTCGACGCTGTTGAGCCAATTGATGCCGAATTGAATGGAATGCATCTTCCCGAATTTGCTTGACAAACTGCGTAACGATCTGGTCGTAGGTGTCGACAAGCGTTTTGCTGTCACGTACCTGCGAGAAGGGTTTTGCGACTTCGCGAAACTCGCAATTCTCTTTCGCGTAGAGAAAGTCACCCGTCATCGAATCGCGGACCAACCGCACCAACCCACGCATCTTTTTACATCGCTTGCGAAGTTGGTGAACTTTTTTCGACTGCGTTAGACGCGGATTGTCGATTTCCGTGATCGCCTTTTCGATTTGCTCGCGAGCAATCCGTCGTACGGATCGAGAAACCGATTCATGCTGTTTCAGACGAAAAGCCATGGGCAAAGGCAGAGGGGGATCATTCGGACGCAACGACCAAGTGATTGCGAAGGGTCATGCCACGCAGGTGTGGGCGGATCGATTCCTGAGCAATCTGTTTCAAAACATAGGTGTCAACACGACCTTCGAGGGTAACCGCACGGCCATCCACGATGACGCCTACCTGTTGCAGTTGCCGACGTCCGGTTTCCCGAAGCACCGCTTCCAAACGGCGACCCTGCAGTCGATGTGCGGCATGAACCGCCACAGCAGGATTCAGATTCGGACCGCTCGTCGGGGCCACAGCAGCAGGGGTTGCGGGATGGCGACGAGCGGAGCTTGGAGACGAAATCATGAGCGAGCCTTTGGCGCAGAGAAGTTGGGTGGGGCCACCTGATTAAACTGCAATTTTTAGACCACCCGAATGTGGTTGGAATGGCTCTGATCCGGCTCGCGCTGATGGCACACAAATTGCCTCCGATGAAATTTGCGTGACTTCATTGAAATTGTTTTGACTCGGGCGAGATCCATTGGTCCGTGCGTGCAATCACGCGGTCGCCGAAACAAAAAAAGAAATTTACTATCGAGGCTACATCGCTGGAAAAACTTATGCCAAATAGGGTCAAAAACGCGCAGAGCGTGCGTTGATTTGCTTGCAGATTGAGCAACAGTCGATCGATTAAAGCCAAGTGACTTTTTAAGCGGAACCGCTCAGCCACTGGCAAGATGGTCATCGGTCTGTCTCGGTGAGGCGAGACGATCGAGCTCCACTTCGGAAACGCGAACTTCAGCGGCCTCCAAATAGATGCCTAATTGGCCAGTGTCGAACGTTTGATCTGCCAGCGACAGCACGACTCGGCCATCGACCGACAATTCCAAATAGCTACCAAACGCCAGCAGTTGAATCGATGCCTCGCTGCGTGATTTGGAATACCAAAACCCTGTTTGTAGCGATCGGAATGTCATCATATGTTCACCGCTGCCATCGGCACCGGTACCCCAGGCACGAAGTTGGGCCACTCCCTTTAAAATGTCGAGCGACAGATAATAGCCGTCACGTGTTTCGGGATCCAAGCGGAAGACGATTCCACATTTACCGAGCCCCTGCATTTCCAATTTGGCCTGAAAGCGAAAACAGTCCAGGGTGCCGTCGAAGACAAATGCCTGGAAACCGCTTTCACAGGCAAGATCCAAATGACCGCCGCCGACTCGGCACACCTGAATTTGCGGACCGACATCTTCGATCAAGCTGTGGATACAGCGGCAATCAATACTCTCGCGAAGGTAGTCATCAATACCCTCGAACGTCACCGCTCGCAGCAACCCCGAATTGCTTCTTACCAAACGCTTCGGCGGCGGCATCAAGTTTTCGGCCGTCCGGTCCGTCAAGTTCATCGAATAGAAATTCCAAAGCAGCCAACCGTGGTCATCACGGCACACCCGTCCGGCGTAATTGCCTTGGGCCAACAGAACGTTGTCGTGATAACTTTGCCACGGATCGCCTATCTTTTTTGTATGCCAATAGCGGATTTTGGCGTCTTCGCGGATGCTGCCGATCAGATAGTAGTCATCGTCAAAATAGATCAAATTCGGCACTTCGACGTCATCGTAAAGACGTGGGTGGTGCAGTGCCGGTTGGGCTTCGAAATGATGCGGGGCAACCTCCTTCATCAACGCCACACAACCACGGCGGACAATCGGTCCCTCCTTGACCCGTCCCGCGGCTAACAACCAACCGTGTTCACCATCGTGGTAATAGAACGGATCACGAAAACTAACCCAGTGTCGTCCTTCGCTTAACGAGGATTCGTAGTATCTCGAGTCCGGTTCAAGTGGTAAACAGCTTTCCGAATCAAACTCGGCATGCAGGCAATCGGCAACATCCCGCCGGCTCCGCCGCACCGCTTCTTTGACTCGCGAGGGGTCCTTGGGGCCACGATGGTCCTGCCAATGGACTGGCGACTTTTTCCAGTGGTACAGATCATCGCTGATGGCCATTCCCAAACGTTGGTAGCGGCCCTGATCACGCCGTGACAATCCGGTGTAGAACATCCGCCATCGCCCCGGTTGGTGCGGATCAGGCGACACATGCATTGTCCATAGCATCAAATCGTCCCAGCTGCCGGGGTCACCAATGAACAGTGCGTTGCTGACACGTCGCCAATTAATTGCGTCGGTGCTGACCGCGTGGGCGATGAAATCGTGATTGGGCAGCACCAGATGAAACAGATGGTACAACCCGTCGTGGAAGAGAACGTCGACGTCGCCAATCGTCTTCCTACTGCCATCGGTTTCGGAAAACATAATCGACTCGCTCAAACGTAAAAGAACCGGTACTCAAAATCTGATAGCAAAATACTAACGCAACTGCCATCGAAATGCCATATTGATCGAGGTGTTTCTTGCAATCGCGGTAGCGAATGGCCCTGCGGAAGTGATAAAAGTTGTGGTCGCTATCGATTTGAATTCATGCCTCGAATAGGGCAATGAAAAATGCCCCATCGAAACGATGGGGCATCTTCGCGAGCTCGAAAACAGCTTCGATGGTTGATGCGGAACTAGCTTTTCGATTTTGCTTGCTTCCGCTTAATTTCGCTTTGATTTTCGCCTTCACCCAAGGTGCGGGCCATCAAAACGATTCGAGCGTTCACTTTCACAGGGACGCCTTGGACCGTCACTTGGTCGCCTTGGCTAGGCGATTTCGATAATTGGTCCTTGGGACCGAGATCGACCATCATCGATTTGCCGTTGTCGGTTTTGACTTTTGCCAACAGATGTTTTTGACCTTGCACGGTGACCTCGCGAGTGCTGGTCACCTTGCCGGTGTATTTGCGACCATTGCGATCAATCGTCAAGTCCGATGACTTCGTTTTCGCCTTGGTGGCAATCAGAATCGACTTGTCACCAACCTTCATGCGGTGTCCGCTGGCGGTCAATTTGTCACCTTGAGACAACGAATGGGAATCTTGTTTGACCCCGAGATCGACCACGGTTGCTTTGCCATCGTTGCCTTTGACGTGTGCAACCATATGATCACGGCCTCGAACGTTCACCGTCTTCATGCGTTCAATCGTACCTGAGACTTGCTCGGTCTTGGAACTCAGTTCCTTCTGTTTATTCTGGGCTTCTGATTTTGCCTTCTGGTCTTGGTCTCCGGTGGAGTCGAAACTGTAGAAGGTGAACGCGTCGTAGATACCGTCATTGTCGGTGTCACGATAACGGGTATAGCTATCGTAGACTCCGTCGTCGTTCGTATCTTGGTAGAGCGAAAACCAAGTCATTCCATTTTCGTTCGACCGTTGGCTCGAGCCATCGTCATAGTAGTCGTAAAACCAACGATCGTCCGACGACGCGTTGGATTCAGTTGACGTGTTGGATCGATTCGTGTCGCTGGCGTATCCGTAATCGCCGTAGTGTGTTTCCCGGTCGTTGATGTCATCATTGTCTTGATCCGTGCTGGATCGGTTGTCGGCATATTCGAACGTCTCGTTATCCCACCGTCCGATCGCTTCGTCGGTTGGGTTGTAGTCATTGCCGTCAAACCATTCGCTGACATCATACCAGGCGTCGTCTTCGTAGAATCGAGACGCGTGTTCGTCGGCATTGGCGACTGGCATCGCACAATAACTCGCTACGATCAAACTCGCCAATAACATTCGTTTCTTACTCATCAATGTTTCTCCTATGAAGAAGGTAAAGGGGACGTGATCGCGAAGATCACTTCGGGACTTCCGATGCTCAAAATAAATTGCAACGATCATGCCGACCGCTAACCCGTTTGCGAGAAAAATACCGTTTTATGCCGTGAAAACGGCATCGGCAGCAAGCGAGGTGGATCGCTTGCCGAGAATATGCTGCCGACTTACTTAAGCGATGGCAGGGGTAATCGTCGCCATCGAAGGGGATGCTCTGCCGGCATCTCGGTGGCATGACGAGAGAAATAAAACCGTCTCGGCAAAAGGGGGCGAGCCGCGACTGTGTGTAATGCGAATGCGAAACAGGAGGCCGTTTTGAACACCCTGGTCGGTCATTGAACAGACCCCCGGCTGCGATTCGAGAGCTGGACTGCGACACGGCTTGGGATCCCCGTTCGGCACATCATTTGCCAGCTATCGACTTCGCGACTCTTCTTCATTTTGCGACCCGTTTCTCAAGTGGAGCAGAACCCACTATTCATGCACTATGCAAACGCTACCCTTTTCACTGGAGTTCAAGACAATGACCGTCCGCAAACTAGCCGCCTGCTTGCTGCCGATGCTGATGATCTCGTCCGCCCCCGCACAAAATGCCTCTGGACAAACCGATCGCGAAGCGGGCGACGCGGGATCACGCTATGAGGATGACGCGTGGTATGACGTCAGCGAGTGGTTCGATGGCAACGACTACAATCCGACCGACGAAGCGATTGGGCGGTGGGATGACGAGCGTTTTGATTTTTACGACAAACAAACCAGTTCGGACAGCGATAACGACGACGAGACGGTGTCGGCCGAAGAGTTCTACGGCGACGATTTCGATGACGGTTACGCCACCTATCAAGACAACGACCGCGACGGTAATTACGAAACGATGTCGCGATACCACGATACCGATGGTGACTATCTGCATGACAGCTATGCAACCTACCGCGACGATGATGGTGACGGTATGTATGACACCTACGACTTTAGTCAGATCGCGGGTCAGAACGCGGTACATCGAAGCAAGGTTGCCCAGACCACGCAAAAAGGACTGAGCGGCAAAGCGTACAAGCTATCGGGGACGGTCGAAGAAACGAAGATGATCAAGCGGCTTGGTGCGTTGAGTTTTTTGGTCAAAGCAAAGACCGACGAGGGCAAATCGATGTGGGTCGACTTCGGTGACGGTGGCACATCGCTACAGTTGTTCGATGGGGACGCGTTCACCGCTTACGGCCCGCTTGTAAAGCGAGGCGACAAAGATGTGTTGGTTGCCACCACGATCGAGCAACAAGGCAAACAACGCGAGATTCAGCGAACCGGCCGCCGTTTTAGTGGAACCGTTCAGTCCACTCGCAAGGCGACCGTAAAAGGAAATGAACATTTAGTGGTGAAATTGGACACCGAGGACGGCAGAAAACTGACCGTCGATATGGGGGATCCCGCGAATGCCAAGAATCTAAACGAAGGCAGCAAGGTGACCGTTACCGGTGTGCCCGTCAAAGTTGGCGATCGTGTGATTCTGATCGCGGATTCGAATCAAACCATGAAACAGAACAAGTAATTGTAACTGAATTTTTGACTTGCGACCGGCTTCGGTATGCCGATCGCATCTAACAAGCGTGCCCAGTTGGCAGGGATCCCGTGCCGGTATCGATTCCGGAACCCAGCGTGGATCGCAAGCGGACTGGGCACGTTTTTATTGGGACGGCAAACGTCGGCGGGCGGTGATACGAGTCCGTGGTTCCCGCCCCAAATCGAGTGGCATGTCGACCGAGACATACAATCCCGTATCCCTGCATCCCGTC
>NZ_JBFHFD010000538.1:0-5995 GCF_041583735.1 Novipirellula sp. | reverse complement strand
AGTTGCCACAGGGTAGCGTCGCCCCGCCGCATGACGGGGCAGTTTTCCCCGGCAAATCCTAACCCGACAAATCCCAACCCGACGCGTCAGCGAGGGACCGAATCAAGATAAAGATTCCCCCCGCGAACGCTTCGAGTGATGACGAATGGGGAATTCGGAAACCACGCACCTTGGGATCGAAATCTTTACTGTCGTCGTCACGGAATCTCGCGAAAAACGCGTCCAAACGAAAACAAACGACATTGTGCTAGCAAAGCATTGACGTCGCCGTGTCAGCTGTTAGATTCTTAAGCGTTCGTGGTGACTTGCGGTGTTTCTACACTCGCGAGTGAACAGGGAACTCCGGTGAAATTCCGGGATGGTCCAGCCGCTGTGAACTGCCCTCGGATGCGTGAATCAAATGCATCCAAACCGAAACTCTTTCATTTAAAACGCCATTGCTCGGGAAACCTGTGTGACAGGAAATCGGGGCGAGAAGGCTGTGAGAACTCGGTCGGCAGTAAGTCAGAAGACCTACCACGAAATAGACGATTTCGTGCCCTCTTGGATTGGGGTGATCGTTGCGATGTGATTCGACGGGAATGTCTGCCGAAAGCCAATTGGCTGCACTGGCATCTTGATCTTCTGTGAATCGCGTCGATTCGATTTTCATTGTTCACAGAGCTTCTGCTCGATCACTGTTGTCGCCGCTTCGTAAAGCTATCTGAACGTCCATGCAAAAATGGTTTTCAGTCTGAGCTGACGGTACGCGCAAACCCATTGGGCAACCCCGCCACGGCATTTGCAATCCGGCGCTGGCCCAAGATCGAACCGAGCTAGCACTGCAGACTTAGGATGACCATGTCTAACACGACTTCGGCTCAGGCAAGCCTCACCACCGTATTGAAAGTTCGCAAACGCGATGGTCGCGAAGTCGACATGGACCGTGGTCGCATCGAGTCGGCGATCGAAAAAGCGTTCCGCGCGGAATTGAACCTCGCCGAAGGCCAACCGCTTGCACCACAAATCGAGCAAGATGTGCTGGCGATCATCGACCAAGTCTATGAGTTTGCGTCCGGGGATGCGGCGTCGGGCTGCCTGAGTGTCGAACAGATCCAGGACGTCGTCGAAATTGGCTTGATGCAGCGAGAGCATTTTCGAGTCGCGCGTCGCTACATCCTGTACCGTACCGAGCATGCACGACTGCGAGCGGTGCGTCACGTCGACTCGGGACTCGACGAATTGTCCATCGACAACAGCGGTTCTGCTCCGAAGTTGCGGCTGCAGATTGAACCGGGCGTGCATGTTGCATTTTCAGAAGCCAAGCTGAAAACATTTCTCGAATCGATTCCCGAGTCGACGCTACCGAACATCGAGACCAGCGAGATCGTTGCCGAAGTCATTCGCGGATCGTTCGACGGAATGACGCCCGAGGACATCGCCCGCGCACTTGTGCTTTCGGCTCGCAGCCGTATCGAGCGAAGCATGGACTATGACCGCTTTGCTGCGGCAATGCAGTTGGCCATCGTGTATCGCCAAACGCTGGGTTTGACCCAAATTGACGAGGACTTTGCGGACACTTATCGCGATCGTTTTGAACACTACGTGATCGAAGGGATTCGCTGCGGTCGATTGTCCGAACAACTGCGAAGCTTCGATCATCAACGACTCGCCGACGGCTTACTACCCGAACGAGACAAGCTGTTTCGCTATTTGGGCGTGCAGACGATTTACGACCGCTACTTGCTGCACGTTGATGGACGCCGCATCGAAACGCCGCAATACTTTTGGATGCGGGTCGCGATGGGACTAGCCCTTCGTGAAGATGAAAACCAGCGAACCGATCGGGCGATCGAGTTCTATCAACAGCTGTCGTCGTTCCGGTTCACCAGCGCGACGCCGACACTTTTCAACTCGGGCACTCAGCATCCGCAATTGAGCAGCTGCTACTTGACGACGGTGCAAGACGATCTGGCTCACATTTTCAAAAGCATTGGCGACAACGCGATGCTTTCCAAATGGGCGGGCGGGCTAGGCAACGACTGGACGAGCGTCCGTGCCACCGGTTCGCTAATCAAGGGCACCAATGGGACAAGCCAAGGGGTGATTCCCTTTTTGAAGATCGTCAATGACGCGGCGGTGGCGGTGAACCAAGGCGGCAAACGCAAAGGGGCGGTATGTGCCTACCTTGAGCCTTGGCATCTTGATTTCGAAGAGTTTTTAGATCTGAGAAAGAACACCGGCGATGATCGCCGCCGGACGCACGACATGCACACCGCGGCGTGGATCCCCGACCTGTTCATGCAGCGGGTTCGCGAAAATGGAACGTGGACGCTGTTTAGCCCCGACGAAGCAAGCGATCTGCACGACACCTACGGCCGTCGTTTCCGCGAGCGGTACGAGCATTACGAGCGACTTGCCGCTGCTGGCAAAATGAAACAACATCGCCAAGTTTCGGCAACCGAGTTGTGGCGAAAACTGCTCACTCGCACGTTTGAAACCGGACACCCCTGGGTGACGTTCAAAGACCCGTCGAACATCCGCAGCCCGCAAGACCACGCCGGCGTCGTGCACAGCAGTAACCTGTGTACTGAAATCTTGCTGAACACCAGCGAAGACGAAACCGCTGTTTGCAATCTGGGCAGCGTCAATCTGGCCGCCCATATTGTCGACGGTCGTCTGGATCATGATTTGCTAAAAGCGACGATCACCACCGCGATGCGGATGCTAGACAACGTGATCGACATCAATTTCTATCCCACAATCGAAGCGCGTAACGCCAATCTTCGCCATCGTCCCGTGGGTCTGGGGTTGATGGGATACCAAGACGCACTGCATCGATTGCAGATTGCCGTGGCCAGCGACGAAGCGGTCGAGTTCGCCGACCGCAGCATGGAAGCGATCAGCTACTACGCGCTGTTGGCATCGAGCCAATTGGCAGCCGAGCGAGGCCGCTATGAATCGTACAGCGGGTCGAAATGGGATCGCGGCTTGTTGCCGATCGACACAATTGAACTACTGCAACAAGAACGCGACACGCCGGTCGACGTTGACCGATCGATGACGATGGATTGGCAAGTCGTTCGCGACTCGATCGCCACGCACGGGATGCGAAACAGCAACTGTTTGGCGATCGCGCCGACCGCAACGATCTCGACCATCATCGGGGTGACTCAGTCGATCGAACCGACGTACAAATTGCTGTACGCCAAGAGCAATTTGTCGGGCGAGTTCACTCAGATTAACGAACCGCTTGTGGACGTTTTGAGCGAACATGGTTTGTGGGATGCACAAATGCTCGATTCACTCAAGTACCACGATGGATCCTTGTCTGACATCCAGCGTATCCCCGAATCGATCAAGCGTTTGTTTGCCACGGCGATGGAGATTGAACCGAAATGGTTGATCGAAGCCGCCTCGCGACGCCAAAAATGGATCGACCAAGGGCAATCGTTGAACCTGTACTTGGCCAAACCGAGTGGGAAATCGATTGATGCGATGTACCACCTGGCATGGCAACGCGGATTGAAAACGACGTACTACCTGCGTTCATTGGCAGCCACCCAAGTGGAAAAGTCCACGGTTGATGTGAACCGGCACGGCATCCAACCGCGTTGGATGAAATCGGCAAGTCAATCGGGGCAGATCCGTGTCGATCGCATGCCCGCCCCCGCTGCTTCGGCTTGCTCGATCGACGATCCCGATTGCGAGGCGTGCCAATAGTCGTGGCACGAACGAATTCGACGCAATGCTGTTTTACGTCAATTGGCTCGAACGCGGTTTCCGCGTTGTTCACACCCCAGGCATCGCGCGTGCGTTTGTTCGGGTCGAGAACAATGGCGACCATTTTACGCTGACGGACCTAGGCGGATTCGATTTGCCACAGCGAAACGGGCCTTTCCAAGCAACCCACTTTAACAAACACGATGAAGTGATCGAAGGTCCGATCACTTGCAACACCCGTCTTGGCTTAGCCGCTTGGCTTCGCACTCGATCCACCATTCCCATTCCTACCGACCCGAGGATGTAGGCCATGAACGCACCCCAAAACACCCAACTTCAAGCCGATCGTTTTGCCGCTAACGAAAAACGTTTGATCAACTGCAGTCAGGTGGACGTCAACCAATTGATGCCACTGAAATACAATTGGGCGTGGGAGCACTACCAAAACGGATGCGCCAACCACTGGATGCCAACCGAAGTGCCGATGACCAAGGACATCGAAACATGGCGTAGCGACCGATTGAGCGACGCGGAACGCCGCGTGATCATGCGCAATTTGGGCTTCTTTTCGACCGCCGAAAGTCTGGTTGGCAACAACCTTGTTCTCGCGATTTTCAAACACGTCACCAATGCCGAATGTCGTCAATACCTGCTTCGACAAGCGTTCGAAGAAGCCGTGCATTCGCACACGTTCTTGTACGTCGTCGACAGTCTGGGGCTAGACGAAGGCGAAGTGTTCAACATGTATCACGAAGTCCCCTCGATCGCTCGCAAGGATGCGTTTGAAACCGAGTTGACTGCCGAAGTGCTTGATCCGCACTTCACCACGTCCACGGACGATGGAGCTCAAGCGTTTCTGAAAAACTTGATCGGCTATTACCTGATCATGGAAGGGGTGTTCTTTTACACCGGCTTTGTGATGATGTTGTCGTTTCATCGCCGCAATTTGATGACCGGGATCGGAGAGCAGTTCCAATACATCTTGCGAGACGAAACGATTCACCTGAATTTTGGGATTGATTTGATCAACGGCATCAAAGCCGAGAATCCTCAGCTGTGGACCGAAGCGTTCCAATACGCGATGATCGATCGAGTCAAGCAAGCGGTCGAATTGGAACTTGATTACGCTCGCGATTGTTTGCCGACCGGAATCTTGGGACTCAATCACGACCTGTTCCGCGACTACGTCCAATACATTGCCGACCGGCGACTTGAGCGGATTGGGTTACCGATGCAGTACGGATCGTCCAATCCATTTCCCTGGATGAGCGAGACGATGGACTTAGCCAAAGAGAAAAACTTTTTCGAAACTCGCGTGACTGAGTACCAATCCGCCGGCAGTCTCAGCTGGGATTGATCCGCTAACGCCATGACGCTTTCTCGGGTAGCTACTTTCGCCAGAAGGTGGTGATTCGTATTGGCTGGTAACCATCCACGCTCTGGCGAGCGTAGCCACAGGACGCAGACGCTGTAATTTACTGTCTTAGGCCGGAGGCCGACACGCCCCATGTCGGTGGCGTAAGCCTGGACAGCTAAAACGTTGCGGTTCTTGTGATTTTTGGTTGCGTTAGTATTCTGCCACCTCTCCACCAACTTCGTTGGGGGAGAGGTCGAATGGAGCCTTCAGCGACATTCGGGTGAGGGGGCTGACCGAGCAACTCGCTCACCAACGCAAAAGCCGTTTGCACCTGAATTGCGCGGATGATAGCGCGGTCGCCCCCTCACCCGAGCAACGCCTTAAGGGCGTGCTCGACCTCTCCCCCGACTTCGTCGGTGGAGAGGTGACTACGTTATAGGCTGGAAGAAAAACTCACCCCAATATCCGACATCAATACCAGAGTTTTAGCGGCTCAGCGGTAGCCACCGGCACCAAATTTCCGCCTATGTTCTCTCGCATGTCCGCTACCGCATCGGTACCGCTGGATTACGGCCCTTCGCTTGGTGGAGCGAGGGTATATTCCGCAGGTCCCTCATCTTTGCAATAGAGTTCAAACGTTTTCTCAGCGACAACCTTTTCGTCCATCTCGATCGTCAACTGCCACAACCCTAGCTTGTCCTCGATCGGTTCCCAGATCGTATCGCCAAGGTAAAAATTCCAATCGTTTTGTTTGACGTACACGACCCCGTCAAACGGGGGCCTTCTCTTGCCGTCGGCGTCCAGGATGCCTGGGTGGTCGATGCAATAACGCAGCGATTGGTTCTTGGCGTTTTTGATGTTGACGACAAAGCCAAATTCGACGCCAACCTCGGCTCGCACGGAGGTGGTTGATTTGCAGAATCGCGGAAGCTCTTT
>NZ_JBFHFD010000537.1:0-6000 GCF_041583735.1 Novipirellula sp. | reverse complement strand
GTGCTCGACAATGAATTGTAGATGGCGATGACGCGAGCCAGGTGTCCGCGTTCGTACCCAGGCTGGGTTTCCAAAATCGCCAGCTCCGTTTGGCTGCGTGCAAACCCAATATCAAGTTGCGCCGAGCGAGCGACCCAAATAGCGCCTGCGATAGCGATCAGCGGCACGGCCAACCAAGCGTATTCCAGTTTGCCAAACAAACGAAAAACGAGATAGTTCAGCGGTACCAACGCCAGCAGGTAAAACCCAAGCGAGCGGACCACCAACGAGGATGGCGGGATCACGATCCCTGATTCGTTCCGCAAAATGGTCTGAGTCAGATCGACCGCGTCGCTGGCGCTATTCCATCCGCCAATGCCCATCACCGGATCGACTCGGGTCCATTGATCGCGCGACAACATCGTCTTGGCCGGTATTTTTTCCGATTTTGTTGCCTTCGCCGCGGCGGTGTCCTCGTCCGCTTTTTGGCTCGGAGTGGATGGTTCGCCCGCCAATGGATCGGGCATGCTTGGATCGGGCATGCTTGGGGCGAGCAGTGCATCGCGAGTGGCGATACGAAACGTGGTATTCATCGTGGGGTCGGCATCGTACCGCTGAAAATCAACGTACTGGTGTTTCAGTAAAACATCGGCATCAATCGCGACAAATTGGCGTCGCGGCCGCTGCAAAATCACGGCGTTAAAGAAGCTGTTGTAGGAATCCCAGTTCGAAATCCAATCGCTCATCAGATCAAATCGCGACTGCACGACGCGGCCGCGACCGATTCTGCGTTGCAGGATCAGGTTGCCGGTTCCCGTGACATCGTCCGCATCGGCGGCAAGGTTTCCATCGACCGCAACCCGAGCGGTCTCGCTCTGCAGCAGTGCCGATTGTGCTTCGGTCGATCGATCGGTTTTGACGGACCACGTCTTCAGCAATTCGGTGGCCGATTCGGGGGCCAGTTCGATGTTGCCACGTGGCAGCAGCGGCAACAGATCCACAAGCGGCGAGTCGGCGATGGCATCGGATCCATCAGCACCGTTGACGATCAATTGGCCGCCAAAATGGATCCAGTCGGCAATCGCAGTGGTTTGTCCCGGAGTCAGCGAATCGGCGGAGATATCGTCCCACAACACCACCGCGGTGCTGGTCCAATCAAGCATCGTTTCGGCGATCGGCAGCACTTCGTCGGTGTCGGGGATGACGATTCGATAATTCGCTGCCTTGCTCGCGAATTCAGCTTCCGAGCGATACGGACGCTGCCAATCGGCACCAATCAATTTCGCGAATCGTTCGGGACGATTCGTCAAGATGATAAAAAAGTATTCTTCCTGGGAAAGAAACTGGAACACGTCGGGCTGCGAGTCATACACCAACCCTCGACCGCCCGAATACAGTTGGCTTGAGAGAAAGACATTTTTGGAATCGCCACTCGGCAGCGGAGCGAGGTTGCGATAATCAAACCGCCGTTGTTGCCCCTTGGGCAGCACGATGGGGCGGACGTTGACCAATGCATTGCGAGGCGTTTGAGAATCGGGGCTCGATGTTCTCCCCAATCTTGCCCAGCTTTCCAATTGTCCGCGTACATCCTCGCGGTTGCTCTTAAGTACTTCCGAGGCCGAGAACCAATGGCCAGGCTTGATCCCGCCCCCGATCGGTGCACTATCGGCGGGAAACGCTTGAGCGGGCGCGGACGTAAAATCAGGCAGTGCCGCCTTTTTCTTTTCTTCTTCTTCGGCGCTGGGGGTTGAACGACATCCATCGCAGCCCACGATCAGCGTGCTACACAGAAGGGCCAACAAGAGTGGAAAACGCGGCATGAAAAAATCTGGCAGGCGAAAGAAGGAAATGCAACACGATCCGGCGGAACTACCACCCCATGACCATATTGGATTCAATCGCCTTGCGTGCGTGTTCCAGATCGCTGCCGGTTTCCATTCGATACAAACGAATCGCATTCACCTTGTCACCCGAAGAACGACTCAAGCATTCGCGAGCCACCGCACACGGATTCAGGTCGGGGGTGGTGAGCCCGAGCACGCCCTTGCTGATCACCCATGTATCACGAGGCCGCTTGGTCAAACGGGCGATTTCATCGTAGGGATAGGCGTCCGCCACCACCGCACGAGCCGCCTTTTCATCCTCGGCCCATGTGATGATGATATGAGAGTTGGTTTCAACCTCGAAAAGCGGCATGGGTAAAGGTCCTTCGGAGAGAGGGTCAGCGTGTCTATCGGCAACGCGTCAATCGGCAAATCAACGAGCAAAGGGATCGGGCGGCAGAGGGATCGGACGGCAGAAAAAATTTTCCGCCAAGCATCGGTAGTGCATGATACCGACGACGTGAATCGCTGGAAAGTTTTTGGACGGTTGTTTTCGATGGTTTTATTGGTTTCCTTGTCATACCCCAGGCGGGTCTGCAAAACCAGCCAGCCCGTTACAATGGATTCAACCGCAGATACGCCCTTTTTTCCAAACGCAACCGATGATTTATCTTGACAATCACGCGACCACGAGCTGCGATCCGCGGGTCGTCGATGCGATGTTACCATGGTTGTCCGAGGATTTTGGGAATCCTAGCAGCGGATCGCATGAAATGGGACGCACCGCCGCAGCGGCCGTACAGCAGTCAGCGGCAACGATCGCATCGATATTGAATGTTCCTTCCGAGTCGGTGATCTTCACCAGTGGTGCGACTGAGAGCAATAATTTGGCGATTCGCGGTGTTTGCCTGCATCCTCGCCAAAAAAAACGCCATCTCGTTTCGGTGACCTCCGAACACCATGCCGTGTTGGATGTCTGCGATGATCTGCAGCGGGATGGATTTCGTGTGACGCGAGTCCCGGTCATCCCGCACGGCCACGATTCGAGCGGAATCGTCGATTTGGACCAACTCGCCGAAGCAATCGATGACGACACCGCGATCGTTTCGGTAATGTGGGCGAACAACGAAATCGGCTCGATCGCTCCGATGAAAATCATTGCAGACATTTGTCATTCCCGGGGTGTATTGCTACACAGCGACGCGACGCAGGCAGTGGGGCGAATCCCGGTGGACCTGCTCGATACAGACGTCGATTTGCTAAGTGCGGCCGCACACAAATTTCATGGCCCCAAGGGCAGCGGTTTACTGGTGGTCGGCAACGGCAACCGACGAGTACGCCTGAGGCCTCAAATCGTCGGTGGCGGACAACAGCAAGGACTGCGCAGCGGCACGCTGAATACCGCCGGGATTGTGGCGATGGCGACGGCACTACATTTGGCAGTTGATGAAATGGAAAGCCATCACGAGCGGATCGGGCAAATGCGAAACCAGTTGTTCCAACTGCTGTGCTCGGGAATCGATGGCATCCAATTCAATGGAATTCCACTCGCTTCGCAGCACCGATTGGCAGGCAACTTGAATCTGCAACTTGAATCGATCGAGGGCGAAGCGTGGATGGCGGCAACGCCGTCGGTCGCATTCAGTAGCGGCTCGGCGTGTAGCAGCGTTGATGCGAAACCGAGCCATGTGTTGACCGCCATTGGACTCAGCGAATCCGAGGCGAGACGAAGCGTACGATTCGGGATCGGGCGGTTTAACACCGATCAACAGATCCATCAGGCGGCAGATTGGTTGATCGAATCACACGCCAAATTGCGTCGATTGACCTAGTTGCCAATCGAACGAAACAAGCAATTCGAATTATTAGAAACAAGAGAACGTGTTTTATGAGTGGTGAAGGATCAATCACACGCTTTGGGGTGTTGGGAACGGGGCGGATTACTCGGCGATTGGTCGCCGACATTCAATCCACCGACGGCGCCGAAGTCACTGCGATCGCAAGCCGAACGAGCGAACGAGCTCGTTGGCATGCCGATCAATATGGCATCGCGGCGGCGGTTGAGGGTTACGAGTCGCTCTTGGTCCGTGACGATGTCGATGCCGTGTATGTTGCCTTACCGCCATCGATGCATGCGGAATGGGCTATCGCCGCAGCGAAGGCAGGCAAACACGTGTTGTGCGAAAAACCGCTAACGCTTTCCACCAAACAATCGCTTGCCGTTCACTTGGCCTGTGAAGCCCACTCGGTTCGCCTGCTCGACGCAACAGGATGGTTGCATCACGAGCGGACCGAAATGTTTCGTCGCTGGTTAGACGAAGGACGGTTTGGAAAAATTGGACACATCAGTGCTGCGGTTTCGTTTTTCCGTCCTTTCATCACCGGCGAACATCGACTGGACCCGGCATTGGGCGGTGGATGTTTGCTGGATCTCGGTTGGTACGTCTGCTCATTAGCAAGATTTATTGCGGGCGGGTTGCCTAACCGTGTGGTCGCCGGACGCGTCGTCCGGCAAGGCGTCGCACAGCGGATTACGGCGATGATGTGGTTCGACCATGACGTGACCGCAACGCTGTCCTGTGGTTACGACACGTCGACGCGAAAGTGGTTCGAAGTTGCCGGCAGTGACGCATCGCTGGTGTGCGATGATTTCACTCGTCCATGGCATGACCGTCCCGCCCGCTGCTGGATCCATGATGCAACCGGAGGCGTCGAGCAGTTTCCATTCGAAGGCAACCAAGAACGTCGTATGATCGCGAAATTTATTAGCGACGAGCCTCTCGATGTCTATCAGCAACAAGCACTCGATACCCAGCACATGATCGATGCGATCAACGAATCGGTGGAACTTGCCCACGACGAGATGTGAGCAGGCCACCATCACAACCCGACGCTTGAGATTTAGAGTTGCGATTTTGTATAGAGGGGCCAAGCCCCGGAAGTTTAGGCACGGTTCGGAAACATTTTGAAATGACGAATTTATTTCCGAACGTTTGCTTACCTAGGGCCTGAGACAACCAATCAATTGCAGCGCGAACGGCCCGGCGGTTTGTTCTTTGGGTCGCGGAGTGTCGCGGCTCTCTACAGCGACAACTCACTCGCGGCGGCCTCGTCCAGGACGAACGTCGCGCCGGGGTGCTGCTGCAGCCACGATGCGGGAATCTCTTCGCTGGCTGCTTCCTGCAGCGAACGCCGCACCGCTTCGGCTTTCCCTTCGCCGGTGGCCAACAAGAGAATCTGTTTCGCTTCCAGGATCGTGCCAATCCCCATCGTGATCGCAGTCTTAGGCACCTCGTCCACCGAAGCAAAGAAGCGAGCATTCTTTTCGATCGTCGACGGCGTCAACTCGACCACGCGTGTTCGTGTGGACGGCAACGATCCGGGTTCGTTAAAGGCGATGTGCCCATTGTGACCGATGCCCAATAATTGCAGATCAATCCCCCCGGCTGCAGCGATTTGTGCTTCGTACTTGATCGCATGTGAGACAGGATCACTCGCACCTCCCTCGGGAACAAACGTGTTGTTGGGATCGATGTCGATGTGATCAAACAATTCGGACTGCATAAAGTAGCGAAAACTCTGAGGGTGCGTTCCGCTGAGTCCGATGTATTCGTCCAGATTAAAAGAGGTAACGTTTTTAAACTGCACTTTACCGGCTCGGAAATCTTCGACGATGTTCGCATACGTCGCGGTGGGTGTTCCGCCGGTTGCCAACCCCAGCACGATTGAGGGTTTCGCGTTGACCGCTGCGACGATCATGTCTGCCACCGTTCGCGATGCAGCCGCCGCATCCCGACAAACAATAACCTTGGCAGAGTGGGCATGAGCAGAGAGAGAGGCAGGCTTGTTCATGACATTCCTAGAGTTAAACGATCTCGTTGTCGACACTTTGGACCACGTCGATCAAAAGGGTAGACCAATCGCCATGGGCGCGAACTGCGTGTGTCATTAGGTCGCGTTTTTCAGGATTGACAAACACGCGAACCCGTTTGACTTGATCGTCGAATTGTTGACGCGCTAACGCGCGAGCGACTGGCGAAACGTTCGCCAGCGTGACACCGATTGGCGGCCGGCTGTGGGTGACTGTGTCTGGGCTATCCGCGCCGCCGCTGACATCCACGTCACTTGCGGCACGATCAAAGCTGCCATCACGCAGGATCACGTCGACATTGATGTCAACCTCAAGCTTAACCGGCGG
>NZ_JBFHFD010000536.1:0-6015 GCF_041583735.1 Novipirellula sp. | reverse complement strand
TGCAAATCCAAATCGTCCACGATCTCGGCGATTCGGACGGCGACTTCGTCCGCCGAGTCGTGATCGTGTCGACGCACTTTCGATAACGCACGAAAACGTTCTTCGAGTTCGAACGCATTGACCCCTGCTTGGCGGCGGATCACCTTTCCCAACAAATCGCCTAACAAGTGGATATCGGTGGAAAGTCGCTTGTGGAGTTGTTTGGACATCGGATTAGCGTTTTCTAAGGTTTCACTTGCAAGATTTTCAGCACCATTGCCCCAATGACTTCACGCATGAAACGAGCATGGGGAATGGAGAACCACGGGGACCACTGCTCTACAACGATGGAATACCACCACAGAACGCTTCAATCTGAACGCACTGTATTATTGCATGCAAGGTGGTTGGCCGGTGAAATCCGGCGTGGTCATCCAAAGACCTAGATAGGGGGCCACATAATCACTTCGAGTGCTCACGATGGCCGAGCCCGTTCATCGAGGGTGTGTCAAATCACCCTCTCTTTTTCGATCGACTTGTCTTGCGTTCACGCTGCTGGTCGCGATGGGATTCGCTAGCCGTCGAAGGGAGTATTAATTCGCAACAGATAGGGATGAGAGTGAGATTCCTGGTCCCAAAGCAAACATATCCAAACAAAGTCTCGACCCGAGAAAGGTGAAATGATCGTGCGATGATGTATCGATCGCGTCAAGGCCATGCGAAAGCTGCGAAGCGATCGCAATGTCGAAGGCCCGTATTTGCGTTGGCGGAAATACCGTGTGTCTTGCGGTGGGAAATCCTACCCGGCGTTAATCATTCTCATCTGGTAATGATCCTGCGAACCGGACTGGCGAAACCAGGGACGGTTTTGGCGAGGTCACGTTCCGCTGCGAAATTTCGCGGTCCCGCGAGGCCCGCACGACCGTGACGCCGACGCGTGGCTGAATTTGCCCAACATCGCGCTTTGCCGCCACGCTTGCGGTATGATTGGCATGGTCTGGATACCCACCAATAGCACCGCGTCTTGACTGGAATGTTGTCGCCGACGCTAAGTCCCTTCACGCTTTTCACAAACTGGAAACCTTGTCTGATGCGATTGATTGCCACGATCCTGATTGCGGCTGTATGGATCGGAACCACAACCACTGCGACCGCCGATGAACCGATCACGCTGATGGGGACCATTCTAAAATGGCAATACCCGCAATCCAATCTTAGCGGCAGTGAGATGTCGGACGTTCCCACGGTCAACGCCGATGGCAACAGAACGGCGGCGTCCATGGTGTGCAAAACCCATATGACGACCGAAGACTCGGTCGAAAAAGTGATTGCCTTTTATGAGCACAAACTAACGCCCAATCCCAAGGCCGACGACAAGACGAAAGCAGAATGGACCGATGGACGAGCCGTGCTGATTTCGGATGAATCGGCGGGGCGGCCCTTTGCGCTTCACACAATCCTTGTCACCACGAAAAACACCTCGACCACGTTGACCGTGTCGCGTGGCAGCAATGAGACCGAAACGCATATCCACTGGAAACATTACGTTCGGTTCTAGAGCTCGCGGATTCCAACTTTGACTTCACGTTTATTTTGTACTGCATTATGAAAAGCACAAAAAGCCACGATGAACGGATAGCCACGATGTCGTTTGCTTCGGTCTACCCCCACTATGTCACCAAGGTGGAAAAGAAAGGCCGGAGCACCGACGAACTGCATCAAGTCATCCGCTGGCTGACCGGGTTTGACGAAAAGACGCTGCAAAAACAGATCAAAGACCAGGTCAACTTTGAACAGTTTTTCCAGAAAGCCAAGCTGAATCCCAATGCCCACCTGATCACCGGTGTCATCTGTGGTTACCGGGTTGAGGAGATCGAGAATCCGCTGACGCAAAAGGTCCGATACCTCGACAAGCTAGTCGACGAGTTGGCGAAAGGCCGCAAGATGGAAAAAATCTTGCGTAGCGAATGAATGTCCACTCGGGGCATCGAATCGCCAAAGTCAGAGGTGACAACACACGTTCCCATCCCCTAACAACGTGATCACCCATGCATGGATGCCGCAGTTCCGTTTCGTCCAATCGCGGTATCGGAAGTTTTTTCAACCATTCGTTTCAGCTTGGAACATCACTCGTGATAACAAGATTTGCAATCGCGATCCTCGGCACGCTTATGCTGCCAATCATGTTGCTCGCACAAAGCGGCACCGACCGTTTCATCACCCGCATGAAGAACGACGATATAAACGGTGACGGCAAATTGACACTCGATGAGTTCACGGGGCCACAACGCTTGTTCGAACGGTTGGACGAAGATGGCGACGGGGTATTGGTGCTTTCCGATGACGCCGCACAAAGGCTGAAAAACCTGCGAGCAAAAGCGAGCGATCAGTCTGGACCGGCGATCGGAAGTGCGGACCGCCAGCGGATGATGGAAACGATCCAGTCGCGGGCAGCCAATCTGCGTCAGGGCGACGCGGCCATGCGGGGTGAACTAAGAGAACGGCGAGACCCCGATCATCGGGACGTACGCTACGGCGAACATGAACGACATGTGTTGGATATCTACTTGGCTAAAACAGAGAACAATGAACCTGCCCCATGCATGATCTGGATCCATGGCGGCGGATTCCGCCGCGGCGACAAGTCGGAAGGAAGCTTGTTTGCACGCCCCTTTGTCGAGAACGGCATTCACTATGTGACGCTCAATTATCGCTTGAGCCAACAATCGCTTGCACCAGCCTGTTTTCACGATTGTGCCCATGCGGTGCAGTTTCTAAGACAAAACGCAGAGAAGTGGAATATTGACAAATCACGCATTGCGATCGGGGGCGGTTCGGCCGGTTCGGGACTGGCGCAGTGGATTGCCTACAGCCCCGACCGCGCGGATCCGACGGCAGCGGATCCCATGTTACGTCAGTCGACTCGTGTTTCCGCCGTCGTCTTGCTCAATGCACAAACCTCGTACGATTTCCGCTGGGTCAAAAAACACATTCCTGGCGATGCCTGGATGGGCGACGGATTGCAGCAGCTATTTGGCTATACGATCGAGGACATTGACAAAATCGAGGACGAGCAATTCCGAACGATCCAAGAATGCTCGCCGATCACTCATCTCAGCGAAGATGATCCGCCCACGGTGTTCTATTACCGGCGATCGAAGGATCCCGAGATCGCAATGCAAAATGCGATGGACGGCATCCATCACCCCTTCTTTGGTATTGAACTAAAAAAGCGTGCTGATGAACTAGGGGTGCCATGCGATGTATTCACAGTTGAAACCACAAAGGATCGACTCTTTTACAATCGCCGCTGGGACCACGCTGTTAAGTTTTTGAAAAAGCATTTCGAGATGGAGTAGTCTCAACCTCGAGATGGTGAGCATTGCGAACCGAGCGAGATGCTAAGCGGTGGTCGGCTGCGATTTGCTTCAGTTTCACCGCGCTGGCAGGCGGCAACCGAATCGCTTTTTGCACAAAATTGCGTTCCGTTTTGCTGACGTCCCAAAGTTTTTCGATTCGCACGGTACTGGGATCAATTTAATCGCCTAGTTGCACCTTCGGCGAATGGACAGTCACGAAGACAACGTCTTCGGACTCGTGTCCGGGGCTTCCTCATGCAGTCGCTACCGTGACTTAGCATCGAAACAAAGCTTGCGTGAACGAGCGTTTTACGCGATCAAGACTTGGTAGATGCCGTGCATGAACAATGCATTGCCCGGGTTAGGGCAATTCCGGTTCAAAGCAACGCGTGATTAGAAAAGAAGCTTTACAGTGCAACGCAATTTTTGCCACTTGCTTTCGCGCGATACAGCGCGTCATCGGCACTGGTGATGAGTGCAAGCGAACTGGTGAACGCCGGAGTATACGATGAAACTCCGATGCTGATCGTCGGACGCAGCGGAATACCGTCTTTCTCCATTCCGGCCGATTCCACTGCGGTGCGAATCTGTTCCGCGACCGTACATGCCGACGCAAGGTTCTGTCCCGGCAAAAACGCACTGAATTCGTCGCCGCCAAACCGGCAGGCTCGTCCTTTATTCCCGAGCACTTTGGCGATCAATCGACCGGTTTCACCGATCACGTGGGCGCCGTAAAGGTGACCATGGGTGTCGTTGATCTGTTTAACGCCATCCATGTCCATCATCAAAACCGAAAGCGGCATCTCGCCTCGAAGCGAATTTTGGAACGCAAACTCCAACGCTTCGTCAAAACGTCGCTTCGAGGGAAGGTCGGTCAGTGGATCGGTGCCCACCAGAGTTGCGACTTCGCTGTGGTAGTCAATGTCAAGTTCATCAGCAAGCGCGAAGCGAACCACCGTCTCGCCGACAAAAATCTTGTCGCCATCTTTCAATACCTTTTGCCCCACGACCGGAACCGCATCGACTCGCGTCCCATTGGTCGAGTTGAGGTCCTCGATGATGTACCCTCCGTCCCCGATCCGTGTGATGGTCGCGTGATGTCCCGACACCTTCATGTCATGCAGCGGAAATGTGCACGTCGGGCTACGGCCGATCACGGTGCGTTCTGACAAAAATGCGTGGACGCCAATGTCCGCGCGGCTGCGAATCACGCTCAGAAACGCCTTCTTCGCAGCATGATTTCCTGCTGGGGCATAGACACCCTCAATTCGCAGGGTCCCCCCATCCATCACGTGCCCCGGTACTCGTGCCGCCGACAGTTCTTTGTAGTTCAATTTCATGGCAGATCGAATGCTTGCAATGGGATCATGGAATTCCGATTGGCGAGGGCCCGTTTTTAACAAGAATCCCCTGCCGATGTCATGCCCGATTCGGCGATCAAAACGAGTGCCCGACACAAATAACTCTCCCGTGTCGCCACAAATTTTTGTTGCCTCGCAACCCGAATGGAAAAATCGGCGTACTGGCTGACTGCATTGCAGCTAGCGGGCCAGCGAGTTTTCGCACGGTCTGCGGCGACATTCGCCCCGAGTTTCTTGTATGCTGGCGAAGAATAAAATGCGTGCATTTTTTCAGAGCTACCATCCCCCCCTGTCGCCCCCCCGACGATGAAGACTGCTGGTTCCGTACGACGACGTCGCTTTTCGGTTGGCAAAACAGCCACCTAAATCAGCAATCTCCCCTGATGCCATGAAATACTTTGTCCAAGTTTGTTTGTTGTTTACTGCAACCACGATCGTTAACGCCGCGGATTCCGTTCCCGTTACGCCTGTACCCGTTATTTTTGATACGGACATGGCGGACGACTGCGATGACGCGGGCGCGCTGGCGATCTTGAACAAATTGGCCGACCGTGGCGAAGCGAAACTACTTGCAGTGATCACCAACCGCGCCGACGCCGCAGGGCTCTCGGCGGCTGCCTGTGACGTGATCAACACCTTTTATGGCCGCGGTGATGTCCCGATCGCGACCGACAAGGACGGCGCGAAGGTCCCTTGGAATCATCCGAGTTCTTACACGCCAGCGTTGGCGAAGGAATTCCCGCACGACTGTCCGAGCGACCAACAGTGCATCGACGCGCTGCGTCTTTATCGCGAAACGTTGGCGGCAGCAGAGGACCATTCGGTTGTGATCTGTAGCGTCGGAGCACTTAGCAATCTGGAAGACCTGCTGAACTCGTCGGCTGATTCGACCAGCCCCCTGAGCGGTGAAGAGCTGATCCGTACCAAGGTGAAACAGACCGTGATCATGGGAGGCCACTTTCCTCGTTCGGCCAAACCGGAAACGAACCTTCGTCTCGACCCTGCCGCCGCCGTCAGCGTGACCAATCGCTGGCCAGGCGAGATCATCTGGCAAGGCTTCGAAGTAGGCGCGGCACTGCGATGTGGCAAGTCGCTGCAGGCGTGCGGAACGGACAATCCTGTGCGTCGCGCGTTTGAACTGCGTCCGTACCTTGGTGGCGCTGCGATCGACCATGGCAAACCTGCGCATGATCAAGCCGCCGTCTTGTTAGCCGTTCGCGGTGTCCAAGACGAGTACTGGACGATCAGCCCGCCTGGCCACGTCATCATCGATTCGGACGGACACAGCGAATGGAGAGCCGGTGGAAAGAAACGGC
>NZ_JBFHFD010000535.1:0-6028 GCF_041583735.1 Novipirellula sp. | reverse complement strand
GGAGGTGTCAACATGTTCTTCTAGACACTGCCAGCTGTCGGTGAAATAATACTCACGTGTTGCTGAAAGCGTTCCCGACGCGTATTCCTTGGCGACGACACGGAAATTGCGGCCATCATACTGGTTCTCTAGCAGCACGTTCGAATTGGCGTCGTCAACCAACTTCGTCATCCGATTCCAAGCGTCGAACGTCGCCGTCATCGTGGCGTTTGTTCCCAAATCGGGACGCGGGTTCGTCGTTGTATTGCCGCTCTTGTCGTACGCCGGCGTCGCCCAGATATTGCTCGGGGTGTTGCTGATGTCGGTGATCTCATTGACCGCGTTAGCGGTGCGGGTTTGATTAAAGTCCCACGTTCCGTTGCCATTCTCGTCCTGCCGGAATTCCGACCAGTTGCCGGTTGGATCGAGCTTCCAGCACTGCGCCGCATCAAGCGTTTCAATCGCCGTGCGCGAGCTGTTCAATTCACCTCGCTGAGCTGACTGCAAACGGTTTAGTCCATCGTAGAGGTAAAGCCAGTCATGCTCGCGGTTCGGATCGGACGGGTTCTCTCGCCATGTCCGGTTACTGGCACGGTCGTAACCGTACTGCACTCGCGACAGATCGCTCCCCTCCGACACATCGCGCCAACGAACATCTTTCAAACGCCCAAAGCGGTCGAGTCCCGTATAGATATTTCCAGTGTCGGGATCAGTGGACAGCGTCGGTGACACCAAGGTGTAGCGAAGGTCTGCTTCGGGACTATCCTGCTGAACAAAGCTCTCCAGGCCTAAATACTCGTACTGCGCCAAAACTGTCGAATCATCATCGACGATGCTCGACACTTGGTTCAGTTGATCGGTGATCGAGCCATTTGCTCCGTAGCTAAGTGTGACTTCCCGTCCGTTGGGATAGAGCGTGGCGGTGGGGCGAAGTACGTTGCTACTGCCATCGGTATACGAGCGACCGACGCTAGGCGTGGAGGCGGGATTGACCGCGCCGCTGTGCGATTGGTAGGTGGCCGTCACGTTTCCAAAATCATCAAATTCGCGAGTGACTTGATTCACGATCGATCCGCTACCGACCGCTGCTGCATTATAGCAGGTCACCGCCGAGACGTTGCCGCGAACATCGTAGCTCTGCTCGACGCGGCGGATTGCTCCGTCGACACCGGCCCCAAGCGTAGTCACGCGGTCTTGCGTCTGCCGCCCAAGGGCATCGTAATCAAATTGCCTAGTCGAGCCGTTTTGATCGGTCAGGCTGGTCCGCTGCGATTGGCGGTTATAAGTGTAGGAAACTTGGTCGGTTGGCCCCGTGGAATCGGGATAGATCTCCGCTTTCAGGAGCATTGAGGATGCGATGTCGCTCTCGCTGAGTGTCGAGCCATAGACGTACTGCGTCATCTGGTTTCCGGTCGATGCATTGCCGGCTACCATCCTGCCAGCAGCCTCTTGCAACGTCGATTCAAGCAGATGCAATCCGTTGCATTCACTCCGAAACTACCCCCCGTCCCCTTTGATCGGTTTCGGAGATTGCAACGACATCCCCTCGTCACTGGTCACGCTGCTCCGGTGCGTTCCGGTTTTCGCGGTTGATTGCATGGTCGGCATCCATCCGAAGAGCATGGCGGATATCGTGCCCGCCAAAGAGAAAAGCCGCCATTCGGCGGCCTCGTCAAGAGCCGTGTCACTCCGGTGTATTGCGTGGATCAGTCATCAAAGAAACCAGACCCATTTGATTTCTTCGAACACTACCCTGCTGCAAGAAGCTCCCTGCCCTAAGTACTTGTGCTCCGCCAAGACGCCCACCTCTTTGTCGACAATGCTGGATACTTGGCATTTGATCGGTGATCAAGCCACTGGTTTTGAAGTGGAGTGTAATCTCGCTGCCGTTTCGATAACGCGTGGCGGTGGAGCGAAACGCATTGCCACTACCATCGGTATGTGAGCGATCGCCGCTTCACGCTGGTGCATCAGCTTGTTTACTCAACAAAGAGGTTTGACCCATTAGATTTCTCCGACCCAGGGTCAATAGTCCCCTCCGACCCGCCAGTATATCAAAGCCTGTTCATTAAAATTCGCTACCTTTACGCTGGTTAAGCTGTAAAGCGTGGAATCGAATTCGAACACCTTACGGGTCTCAAACGTCACACGTTTGTCGTTGCTTGGCGCAAGCTTCGCTGATCCTTCGAAAATACAGAAGCCGTCTTTCGTTGATTCTGAGAAAGCAGCATTGACTCGTTGGTCGTTGGTCAAAGCAAGGTCCCATAGTTTCAACCCTACCGGCATTTCGAGAGCGCGCCATGAAACACGTTCACAGTCGACGACAAAAGAACTGCCTGTGTAGCGTCGATTACCTTGTTCGTCAATAAACCGGTTTTGAGCATCAACGAGCAGATAGTCACCACGTTCACCAGCATACCCGAATGAAACAATTTCAGTGTGGAGAGGAAGTTCCAAGCTGCGTTTCTCGAATCGTTCTGTGTTCGCATCGAGGATCGCCCATTCAAACACATTGGGCGGTCGCGAAAGTCCTGTCGACAGCAACATTGGCTCGCCGTGATGTGAAACGATGTCGGTCACTTCCATGCGTTTGGCTGATAGTTCTAGGGGCAGCCAATTACGCGTGTCGAGATCGTATCGAAAGAGTTTGCCGGGACCAATCCACTTGGCGCGTGAATCGAAAGCGTCAGGATTCGCATATTTTCTGACAACAGCAACTAAACCGTATCGCTTCAACCAAACAAGTCTAACAACTCCATGATTCGGGCTATTGGCGTATGCGATTTCAGGAATTATGATTGCGGTTCCATCAAAGTTTAATCGTAAATAACAATGAACACGTGAATTGTTACGCGAAAGATTCGCTATACACAACCACGCACCAGATGGCTCAATTGCGCAGGACGTGATTGCGCCGACACCGGTGTATCCAGCGTTTCTGAAATTTGGTTCGATGCGAACCCAACGCCTGTCACTCATTCTGTAGCTGAAGTCCAAGCCAACTTCGTCGTTTGTGATGCGACGGATTACGATTAATTCATTTTCTCTCACCGGTAATATCATTTCAAGGTTTGAAGTCGGCTCCGGCAGCTCTATACCTGAAACCTCACCAGTAGCATCCGCCTGCAAGCAGGTGAGTACCATTACTAAAACGACGGCTTGAACAACTCTTGTCATGACTTTCACAAGTTTTCTCGGTTCGCGCAAGCAGTCGCGCGGTCGTTGCCATATTTGTCCATCCATTTCTTAAACCAGTTTGTAACCGGTCCAATCTTACTACCGATCTCATCGGCTGTGCAGCCTGAAACACAACTACTGCCTAACGCGCGATACACACACGCGTTTCGAATATAGTGAGGTAGCGTTTCTGAACTTCCACAGTTGTTTGCACAGTAGTAAGCTTCAATCTCGCGTTTTAGGCTTCCAAGGCAGCCACCGCCCTGATTCCGGTTTTGGCACGACTGTTGTAGATGGATCATTTCATGAAGCAGAATTTCTGGGCCGCCCTCACCCGGTATCTTCTTGTCACAATGACCTGGGAAGTTGTTCCAGCAAATCGTTATCTGCTTGCTCCCAGCGCTCGCGATGTTATTGCAATTTTGACAATTCGGCTGTTTTGCGACGCCGCAATTTTTCGTCAAATCATTCCAGATATTTTGCAAGTTCGCATCGTTGCCAAGAATGTCATTGAAGTTTTTAGCACACGCGTTCTTGTCCGCGTCAGATATGGGTGGCTGGGGTGGTGCATTTCCTTCTTTAGCGTTTACTTCCCCGCACCTCTTCTCCATATCCTCGATCTGATGAAAAGTGCTTTCTCCGGCGGGATCTGATCCGAAAAGCGGTCCCGAATCAAGAAACTCGTAAAGGTTCCACTCGCTCCCTTTGAACCCGATAGGGTCTCTGGAGCAAGACTCCAATCGTCGGCAACTGTCGTAAACGCAAGCCGGTTTGCTAGTGCGTTTTGCGGGATTTTCGCATGAAGCTCGGCGCGATCGACAGCGCTGCACTCTCGCGCGTGCGCGAGTGCGGTTTTGGAGGTTCGGTCGGCGGATCGTAAATGCGGTTTTCACGAACTCGATTGTATCCGGTGACTGTATCCGGTGACGCGGCGGTTGGTGCCAGTACGAAGCTCAAAAACTTTTTCTTTAGCTGTCCGATCCACTGGGGACCGAACAGCTAGAAGGAGTAAAAGCGAGATAGCGCGGGCGTGGGCGCTTTAATTCAGACGCACGCATCCGGGACGCCGTGCCTTCGGCGAGTGCGATCTAGTCCAACGTGGCGGCATCGTGCCGAAGAAAGCGACGCACTTCGTGTGCGTCGCTGTCGCTTCGCTCCGGTGCGTTCAAGTGTGCGTTGACTTTCCTTGGAGAAGTCCAACGATTCCGACTGGGCGTGGTCAATCAATCGCTTCGATCACATCTTCCGCGCCCGTCGGTTTCGGTTGAAAACCGAAAACCGGGTTTAACATCCGTGAAGCACCTTCCATTACAACCGATCGTCTCCGGCTTCGTTTATTTGCTTCTTTCCACTGACAATCACATTCAGTTCGGGTCTTTGCTCAACAGAATCCATGATACCGCTGTCAATCTGTTCCGCGGATACTAGCAACTCTTTCAAGCTTGGACATGAAAACGCCATTGTTACTCCGTTACTCGATACCTTCGTTTCCGAAATATCAACATGTTCCAATGAACTACCCCACCATTCCAATAGCAGCTTGAATCCAGCATCTCCAAGCGGGCTGTCGCCTGCCTTCAATCGACGAACACTCGAAAGTCCTCGCAACGCCGAGGCGTTCAATAAAATGTTTTGGTCATTTGCGTTGGATGGCACGCCTTCCAATTTCAATGAAACTCGAGTCGGTCCACCAAGGGATGTTTCATGAACGCTTACTGCACCGCCCATGGATTCAATTGCATGAATCCCGTGTTGAATCTTTGCCCGCCGAAACAGACAGAAACCGACTGCTGCAAAAACCATAACAAGGGCAAGGACACCAAAAATCTTCATTTTCACCACCCCGGCAACCTACGGGCACTCCCAGTACTCCACGCAGACGTTGTAATGGTACGGGCAGTTTCCACTGCCTGAGTAGCCAGTGCGCGGTTCAGTTCGTTTGCATGGTGGCTCTCCATAAGCAGTTGGCGGTCCACTTCCCCAGCTTGGTGCGAGACCGCATTTCCCAAGCATGCATGAGAGTGTCCAATTACTATTTCCCTGTAAATGGCTCCTCGGAATATCGGGAGCGTTAAACGTCGAGACGTAGTTTCTCAGGCAGTCACACTTGCTATCGGGGAACGAATTCATCGGGCCAGCGTCTGGATGTGTCCCCGTGTCGACTTCGATGTTGTTTTGGTCTCCACCGGAACCGTCCAGCGTAATGCACCCCTCGTCGTCACAAAGCGAAAGACCGCAGTGCGTTCCGAGCGGGATACCAAATCGTGAAACCGTCCAACAATGGATTCCTATCTCACATTCGAGTCCACTTGGATCGACAGCCACTAAGACACGGTTACCAACGTAGTTGTAAAGTGATGCGGAGTTTTCCGAAAGAAATTGAGTCAAGCGAATACTTCCTCGATCCGACGTAAGCGACGGACCGCTTCGCAGATCACCAAAGCCGAAGATAGGGTCTCTGGAGCTAAACCGGCCCAGTTGAGGGTCGTACCAACGATTGCGGAAGTAGTACAGTCCCACGTCCGGTGTCCACTCTCGACTGGTGTACGTGTAGTGAACGCTGTAGTTGCTGCTGGATCGCGGCGTGAAGTCGGGCTCGAAGCACGATAGTTTGCCGTACGGATCGTACTCGTAGCGTTCCTGCACGCTTCCTGAATCACTGACCACTGCTGTCGTATTCCAGTTGGCATCGGACAAGTAGTACAGCCGTTCGCCCAAGATCCCGCCTGATGGCGAGATATCGCGGTCTCGTGCTACAAGGTCGTCGATGTAACGCATGCCCCAAACGTATTGACGTCGTGGGGTGTTGGAGGTGTCAACATGTTCTTCTAGACACTGCCAGCTGTCGGTGAAATAATACTCACGTGTTGCT
>NZ_JBFHFD010000534.1:0-6051 GCF_041583735.1 Novipirellula sp. | reverse complement strand
GATCAGTCTCGCGTCGTAGGCGTTCATCGAAGCGGTCTTGCCATAGATAAAGCTCTCCAGTCCTGCGGCGCTTCCCTTGTCCATTTGCTGGACCACACCCAGTAACGCCATCCCGGCGCCGAAAAAGACACTCAGTGCGATCCCTAATCCTGCGTCCTCCTTTAGTCGTGTCTGACGCTGGATCACCACGACTAATCCGACACCAAGCAATCCAGAGACGGTGGCGCCGAACAGCAAGATTGGCAATGTTTTGCCATCCATCCCCATCACACTGGCGATGATAAACGCCACGGCGATCCCCGGCAAACTGGCATGCGAGAGGGCATCGCCCAGCAGCGCACGCTTTCGCAACAGCGTGAAGCTGCCGACCAAACCTGAGGCCACTCCTAGCACCGCGACGCCGAAGATCACGACGCGAGTGTTGTAGTCCTCCAGCAGCACGACTCGTCGCCACTGCTCGCCACTAGGCCACTCGATACGTCGGTCGGTGATCGATTGGGCAGACGTTTGTGTCGGTGCCGCAAATGCGGAGATGAAAGCGAGCAGCAAGAACAACACGATCCGATTCACAGCGATCGCTCCCGGCGTCGCATCGCCTCGCTGACTTCGTCCAATAACGTCAATCGTCCCCCGTAGGTCTTGTTCAGGTTTTCAGGGGTAAAGGTCTCTTCGACGGGGCCGTGGGCCACGACACGCATGTTCAACAGCACGACGTAGTCAAAATATTCGGGGACGGTTTGCAAGTCGTGGTGAATCACGACCGCGGTTTTATTTCGAGCTTTTAATTCACGCAGGATCTCGACAATGGCCTTTTCTGTGGACGCATCGACTGCGACAAAAGGTTCGTCCATCAGATACAGATCTGCATCCTGAACGAGGGCTCGCGCCAGAAAGGTTCGCTGTTGCTGGCCGCCCGACAATTGGCTGATTTGACGACGCGCGAGGTCAGCGATTCCGACGCGGTCAAGCGCTTCCATCGCCGCTTGGCGATGCTTTTTGCGAACCGGAAAACACCATCCTATCTTGCTGTACAGCCCCATCGAGACCACGTCCAATGCATCGACCGGGAAGTCCCAGTCGACACTTTCTCGCTGGGGCACATAGCCAACGCGGTTCCGATTGCGACGGTAGGTATCGCCAAAGACCTTGACGCGGCCCGACGCGACCGGCACCAAATCCATGACCGCTTTTAGCAGCGTGCTCTTGCCCGCTCCGTTAGGGCCGACCACGCCGATCAACGAACCCGCAGGCAAATCGAAACCGACGTCCCAAATCACCGGTTTGCGGTGATAAGCGACCGTCAAGTCATCGACCGACAATGCAATCGATGACTGAGGAATTCCTGGTTTCGGTGTTGCTGTAGCTTGGCTCATGGGCTCAGTTTACCTTGAAACCCTTTCTCGGGGGCCTCGCCACCCAAGCCGCGAGCCACTGCGGTCATGTTGTGGTCCAGCATTCCGATGTAGGTTCCCTCATAGGTCCCGGACGCTCCCATTGCGTCGCTAAATAATTCTTTGTCACCAACGCGAACCTCATGGCCTCGCGAACGAGCCCCCTCGACTAACGAGTCGATGCTCTTTCGAGGTACGCTGCTTTCGACGAACACTGATTTCACTTTTTTGTTGACCAGCAAATCAACCAGTTCATTGATCTGTTGCAGCCCCGCTTCGGATTCCGTCGAGATCCCTTGCACTCCGATCACTTCCAAATCATAGGCTCGGCCAAAATAATTGAATGCATCGTGAGACGTCACCAAAATGCGACGGTCCTTGGGGATCGTCGCAATCACTCGTTTGCCGTAGGCATGGAGCTCGGCAAGTTGTTCTTGCAAGGCTGCCGCCCGCTCTTGGTATGCCGAGGCCGAGGGAGGGTCAATCGCAGCCAATTCGTCCGCGATCACGGTAGCACATTTCGACCAAGCCGACACATCCATCCAGACGTGCGGATCGTAGTGACCGGCGAAATCATCGGGCTCCAGTAGGGCTGTCGGATCGATCGCTTCGGTGACTGCGACGACAGGCTTATTGCGGGCCATCTTGACCAACGTGTCGGTCATTTTGCCTTCCAGCATCAGCCCCGAATAGAAGATCACGTCGGCTCGCATCATCGCTGCGACATCGTCACGCGTTGCCTTGTACAGGTGCGGGTCGACACCCGAGCCGCAGATTTGCGTGACGTTGACGCGGTCGCCCCCGACGCTGCGGACCAAGTCGGCGACCATCCCGACCGTTGCCGTGACCGCAATCGGTGAATCGGGATCCACGGTCGCTGTGGCTCGATTCACATCGGATGGCAGCGAGGTTTCATCCGAGCTATCGCAGCCAAAAGTCGCCGCGAACAGCAGTAAGGCGAGAGAGAGGAAGCGTTTCACAGCAGTTTAGGCTCCAAGTATGACGCAACCGCACACTTACAACGATCGACGTAATCTTTGGCAATTAGCTGCGGCTAACTTTTGTCCAGTTTAACAGTGGCGATGCGAGCCAACCAGGGCCCATTGATGGGCTGTCGCGTCGGAGCAAACGGTCGTTCGAATCAGGGGGGGGATCGCCAGGGCGAGCAAGCGGGCGTCGCAAGCCCCATGTCATCGACTTTGGTACTAGACGGGTGGTTTTCTTAGCGGAGCGGCGCGGGGCCTCGCCCGGTGAATTTCGGACGCTTCGCTCGCTGCAACCGGCGGGCCCCGCGATGCTACCCAACGTGGATGGCATTGGCCGCAATGAATGCAGGCCGTTTATCAAGAAGGCCCTTCAATGGAGAGGGGGGCTTTTATTGAGAGAACGCTGGTCGTAAGAGAGTGTGAAAGCCAAGTGAGCGTTTCACCAGGTGAGCGTTTCACACTGCAGCATGGTTTGTCGCCAGATTTATCGCGAGGGTTCTGCGATCGTATCGATGTGACTGCGTCGCGACTCGGGCGATCAAGTCATTCGCTTGACGTCCGCATGCTTGCCTGCGGAGCAATGACTCCGGGGCAAGCAAACGCACGAAACAAGCAATGACGATGGCAACCCAACTGATGGCAAGCTCAATGCTGGCGATGCCATCAACGTGGCCCGCGACTACTCATCCGCAACGGGGACCGTCGGAGGTGCTGGGTTCTCTTCGGCAAATTCGTCAAACGCACCTTGAGGTGTCTGAGATGTCGAAGAGTCCGAGCCACAGCCGAGGGTGAATCCCATGGCGGTCGCAGCGATCAGGAGACTAAAAAGTTTAAACGTATTCAAAATAGATCGACCTGTTACAAGTGGGGGAGACTGGATTGGATAAAAACGGAGACGGGAAAAATGGAAGTGGGGATTCAATCGAGACCGTTATGGAATCGATGATTCGGTTTCTTTCGCAGCGCGTGTTCCCAAAGCACCCCACAATCCATACGGACTTTGCGAGCCTGGGGCCAACGATCCAGCCACGTTGCCGACATTAGCACTCGTCTGATTGCCGGCTTCGATTGATTCGGTGACAAACTTCACCGCGCCATCTGCCATCAGCACATGGCATCCGCCTTGATGGCGACTGCTGGGCGGGCAGATCCCGGTATTGAAATTGTTATTGTTCATGCACAACGGGCTGTTCGGTGGGCTGATGGTATGCATGTGTCCCCACATCGTTCGCATCATGTGCCACTTGTAGCCGCGGCGTTGCTCGGATTCCGTTCCACCACCTTGGTGAAGCGAGAATGTGGCGGACGCACTCCAGAACTGAGGACGTTGAGGGTCGATGTGGGCGTCGCATGCCTGAGCACCACCAGCGAACCCAGGGTTGGTTCCCGTTGTCATCGCTGCACGCGTTGTTACATCGTTGTCACCCAGATCGGTGTTGCATTCGCCTGCGGCGATTGTATTGGCCAAGCCGTCCAGGATATCACGGAAGCCCATTTTTGCGCGGGGGACAAAGACACCTCGGTTTGCCGCTCGTGATTCTTCGAACGTTGCCGAGCTAGAAGAACCGTCATCATTGAGCGGTCCAGCGGGCCGGAACACCGAGTCACCGACACAGGCGACGTAGTTGGTCCGTGCCGCAGCGGGTAATCCAACACCGGGGTCGCTAGGGCATCGCAGCGCCGCAACTTCAGTCGCCCATGGCTCGTAGCGGGCGATCGCTTGTTCACCCGCCCATCGCCGAGGACTTGGCCCCATGGATGGAAAGATTGCCCCGGTAATCGGGTCCTTCAGCGGATTGCTGATTTGTTCCCACAACGCTTGTTGTTCAATGAACGGCATCAGCCCAACAAGCCAGCTCAATTCCAACCGGTTATTGGACGTCGGTACCTGAGCTGCGCTGGTGGCGTCAGGCGTTCCGCCGGAACGATTGTTCGTTCCGGTGCCATGGGTGGGCAGCTGATTGTAGGCCGAGTGGTAGTTGTGGATCCCTAAGCCAATTTGTTTGAAATTATTGCTGCAACTCATCCGGCGAGCTGCCTCGCGGGCCGCTTGAACCGCGGGCAATAACAAACCAACGAGGACGCCAATGATCGCGATGACCACTAGCAGTTCCACCAGGGTAAAACCTGGACGTTTTTGTGCGGACATGGAAGACTCCGAAAAAGAAAGAAAGAAAGGACAATGGGAACCGGTCGCTTCGTCTTTCCGAATGGATCCACGTAACCTCGTTCAATCAACAAGGCCGGCTTGGCAAAAGAGAAAGGAAGATTCGGCAAAACGAAGCTACGCTCCGCAAGAAGCAATGATGTCCAATCGCGTGACGCTACGCGGATGAAAAGGGGACAGAGGGTTTTCGTTTGCGGGTGTCGCTGGACTTCACCGCACATCACTACACTCCGATGATCATAGCTCGTCGTGTAATTTTAACTGTCCATTAGGGAGTGGATAGGCTCGTTCTATCGGCAGGAGGGGAAAATGTGACACAAATCGTCGCTTGAGGACATTCTGATGGGGGACAGGCAGGTTCTGTCTTGCTGATGGGGGACAGTCAAGGTCCGTCGCTTTACCTAATTCGGAAAATGGCACTGGTTAGGTGGAAGTGCTGTCTGCCGTTGGGCGGGCAGCAACGTTTCTAAACGTGGATCCGAGTTTGGCTGTCCAGCAAATACGGGATGCGGTGCCTCAGCCCGACGAAGCGTGTTCGGGGCAAGCCAGTCGATGACGTGATGATCATGGCTGCAATACAGAGTCGATCCGAGCGCTCAGCCAAACCAATGTCACTTCACATCGTCTTGCTGAACGACTTCTCTACCTGCCATCGTCAGCAGGGCTTTAAGTGTCTTGTCGGCGATGGCGGGCGTTAGAACGTGCACCGAGCCGTCGGCGTAGCCTGACACGGCGTAGGGTTGATCCCCAAAAAACAGTTCTTTCATTCTGGCTTCGTCCAGTTCCCAGTTGTCCGGTTTCGTCCAGGCAACCGCCGCCGATTTGGGGGCCGTTGCGATCCAAACCGTTGCGCTCGTGCCGTCGGTGATGTCTCGTAGGGTGCGTGGCGGACCCTCGCCCGACCACAGACCACCCGCAATCACGGGCAGCCGAATACGGCTCTTGCCTGCTGGCAGATCATCCCCGGCGATAGCGAACACCTTCGGCATCTGTTCAGCCAGCGGGCGATTGTGCTCGCTGTCCCACGGTTCATCCAGTTTGAACTTGGCATATAGCGGTGCCTGTTCCAGATAAGGCAATAGAGTTACACGCCAACTGAGCAGCGGCCGACCCTTGGCATCGACCGTGTACTTGCCAGGCAGGAAACCGTGGTTGTCGTGAAAGTTATGCATCGCCAACGCCAACCGTTTGAAGTTGTTCATCGTCTGCTGGCGGTGGGCATCTTGCTGGGCCTGCTTGACCATCGGTGCCAAAAATGCCTGCAGCTTCTCGGGGTCGGCTTTGATGACCACGCTCGCCCCATCGACACTTAGCGTAGGGCGTGGCAAGCCAGGTGGGATCGCCTTCAGCAGCTTGGACATCTCTTGTTCGCAAGCGACCGCTCCAGCAGGGTCGACCGACTGGATTCTCAATTCAAACGCCGTCTTCGGTGGTAATGACCAGCCGATCGTGATCCAGCGAGCCGACGCGATCCAGCGGCTCGGCGAAAAGCCGGTTGGGTCGTGGT
>NZ_JBFHFD010000533.1:0-6053 GCF_041583735.1 Novipirellula sp. | reverse complement strand
CGACTTCAATTTGGTTGATTCCTTCGACGCAGGCGTTTGTCCAATATCCGCGAGTTTTTATTCGCCAGTCGGGGCCATCGCAGGTTCGTCAATGACTCCATCCGCCACACGCCAAGGGGCGGAAAACCGAACACAAGGCCAGACCCCACGCGAAGCGTTCCCGCGAAAATTGCTCTAGTTCGTTACCCCGGCACCGGGCGTCTTGGAATGTGCGTTCTGCGGGAAATCGAAGGTTAACACGAGGGGTTCCGATCCCGTGTTCTCAATTTCAACGCCACCGCTGGCAAGGGCAGCCTGAGTGATGAACCCGATTTCGGGATAGATCTCGCCGAGAATCATATCTTGGTGATATTGCACTTTGAGTTTTCCAACGCGGCCGCTTCCACCGTTGGTGTGGAACAGCGCGGGGCTCTCCGGGCAAAAATGAGTCTTACCGCCAGGCTGCACAGTAAGCCGCAGGATCGAGCACTTCTGATCGCCGAGGAAATCACCGTAAACAATCCACTTTGCATCGACACCGTCACCTGCAAATTCTTCGGCCGTGATTGCCGGACGCCGATTCTTCTGGACAAAATCGGGATCCTGATTTGCTGCGAAGTCAAACTTCTCTACCAAGTATTCCCAGTCTTCGTGACGATCCTTCGGATAGTCCTCTTCCCGGCATGCGTAAAACGCATCCGCTGCTCCGATCCGTCCGTCAAGCGTGAGATCCTCGGCCAAGAAGTGCTCATCCATCGTCACATGCAGCTCGTGCGTGCAAAGGTCCGTCGGCGAGTGCAGCACACCGTTTGGCATCACGAAACCATTGTCAAGTTGCATCATCACGTGCGGTGATAAATGCCGAACCCCGTTGTATTCATCCTTTCCGAAACGCTTCATACACGCAAGAAAATCATCCTTGGTCACAAACGGATACAGTCCCATCGCCGTGGTGTGGTAATGCGATGGACAGACTCCAGGATTGTCGAAAGAATTGATGTCGTACACTTCCCACTTTGACCAGTGAAGGTGATGCGGGATTGGATTCAGATTGTCAAACTTCTTTGAAACAATCGGCCAAGTCGGCGTTCCATAAAGTGATTTCGCAAACGCGGTCACCTTCTCACCCATGACAGCTTCAGGATTGGCGGCGATCAGATCCTGCAACGAGATGAACTGCCCGTTCGGAGTCAGGACGTGCGATTCACCTTCACGGAACGGTGCTTTATTCGTGCGAGTATCGATGACACCCGTCACGATGGGCACGGTGCAGCACATCCAGAGTTCATCGAGTCCCGTCCCGTTCATGTAGTCCGGGTAGTACGATTTGGCATCAAGGCGAAGGCGTTTACCCGGCGTACAAAATGTCCGGCCGGCGTAGCGGTGCAATAGCTGCAACACCCCGTCATTCTCATTAAGGCAGTCATCGAGAATCGAATCCGGTCCTGCGGCGGTTCCGTCGATCACATCTTGTTGGGGGTACTCGTGCAGTTTATCCGCGAGAATTGACACCATGGGTAATGAACCTCAATGAATCGGAAGAAGCGTGTCGGTTCCAAAAATTGCTTTTTGGAGAGTGGGTGGGGAACTTCATTTGCTAAAACGCAACGAGACTGACGAAGAATCGAATGGTCCGCGCTGATAGCAGAGGGGTGCAGTGTACGAAATGTGGGCCGAACGAATCAGGGGGGGCCGTGCAACGCTGTCTCTGTTTTGGGCGTTGGATGAAGTCAATGGCAGCTTCGAAGGGATTGTCCCACGCCCTAGGGAGAGGCTACCGCCAGGGTCAGGCGTTGTGTTCGGTGTTCAGTCGTTGACGGACCCGGGGACTGGACCCGGGGACAGCACTCGGACCCGGGTACAGAGCACTTGCTCGGAAGTTAGCGACGTCCTGCTGGGGGGGGCGATGACGTTTCCGACGCTTTGGAATTACCAATCGGTTTAATTTGGCCCTAAGACACAGTTCATTTCAAATCATTCGAAAAAGTGCTATGTCCCCGAGGCTCCCAATGTCCCCGAGGCTCCCAGCCAAAGTCGTTGTCTAGATCCGGTCGCCAGTGTTTTTTGCGACCGGCGTAACGATGATATGGACGTCTCGATCACCCGCGTTTGCGTGCGTCGTTGCGGTATAGTGAGTCTTGGGTGTGGTGACCGAAGATGCGGAAAGCTGATATTGGCCATCGGGTAGTCCTTCGATAGTGAATGTTCCATCTTTTCGCGTGACCGATCGCCGTGTGTTCGGGCTGGGGTTTGCCAGCAGCATGCGATTCGCGTCTTTAAACTTCGGAAACGAGTTCACGCGAATCCCGCTGACCGGGGTTCCGTCGGCAAGCGTGACCCGACCAGAAATTTTACCTTCGGCGAACGTGAATTTGATTTCTTCGGCCTGAAATTCATTTTCACCTGTCTTGACTACCGAATAGTGTCCCTGGGAATTTCCATTGAACGGTGAATCCCACATCATGACATGGTAGCTGCCGCCTGGCGGAACAAACCATTCGTAATGACCATCGACATCCACTCGTTTGCCATCGCCGTTCATGGAATGGCCCCCCGCGTGCATTACACCTGGACTGTCTCTCCAGACCATGACGCGAACGCCTTGCATTGGCATGCCGTCGACGGTGACTTTTCCGGAAATTCGCCACATTGGTTTCATAATCAAGACGTTGTCCTTGCCCATCGGATCGGCAGGCAAAGTGACCTCGCCCCACAGATGCTCGCTGTCGGTTTCAAGCGATGCACGAGCGACCAAGTTCGAAGCGTAGACCACTGGCGGCCGGAAGGTGAAACTCCCGTTCGCATCGGAGACTCCCTTCGGTGCGGCGTTCACTTGCTGTGGTAGCATCTTCTCGAAAGGTGGTGGACGGTGAATGAGCGTTAGTTCTGCGCCCACGACCGGTCGGCCATCTTCATCCATAACGCGGATAGGCACGGGATTAGCTTCGGGGATCTTAATGTCAGGAACTTGCAGGGGTTCTCCGCTTGAAATGAATTCGTTCAGGCTGGCCGTAATCGTATTTGCTGGGCCTTGGTCGATCGCACGTGCCCGTCCGTCGGCCAGTGCGTAGGGCGACTTGGATCCCCAGGCGTACAGATCATAGGATCCCTCCGGAACGATCATTCGAAAGCTTCCATCGGACGCAGTGGACGATGATTGGTGGAAGCTGGATCGATGATCATAGTGACGCGTTCCGTTTGGCAAGGCCATAACGTTTATCGCCCCGATAGGCAGTCCCTGTTCAGATAGCACTTTGCCAACTAACGGGATTCCTTGCTGCAGTTCGATCGACAGCGCGTCTCCCGACTTTGCTTCCGATTCTGTAATTGGCAGCGATTTCAAGAGCAGGCCTCGCGAGATGTCGCCAGGAATGATTCGCAACATTACATCTCTTGGTTTCCCAGTTGAGTCGAATTCTTCTGGCAACATTCTGTAGTTGAACTCACCGTTCTCGTTTGTAGACGCGCCTACCTGCCAGGCAGACGATATTGTGCAATTCTCAACAGGGGCTCCATCGGTTGTGCGAACCACCCCTTTGATCAAGTATCCTTTCGCCGCAACGATCGTTGATCCAGATGCTTTGATGTCTGGATTTAAGAAGTATCCTGGTCGACTGGGATGTGATCGACCGGTCTTGATGCTGTTAGACGTGCGTATTGAACAATACTTCATCGCCCAATCGTCATGAAATAGTCTGACCAGTGCGACCCATCCTTGCGGGACACCATTGAATTCAAACTGACCGTTTTCGTCAGACTTCGTTTGAAGCCCAATAGGTGATCGAAATAGGTAAATGGACTCGTCAGAATAGTGACCACGATCCCTATCACTGAGAGCCGAAAGAATCACGGTTGCGTTCGCAATCGGAACGCCATTTGGATCCACGTAAACTCCCTTAATGGATGTGCTGCTGCGAAGGCTGATGTTCGCTTGCGGTGAGATTGTTTCAGTTGAACGATCAAAGTCGATCGATTTCCAGCCAAAATCTCCACCCGGCAGCGCGGCAACAACTTGCCAATTTCGTACAAACATTCGCGGATTGGTGACTGCGGGAATGTCGACGAACTGATATCGCCCGCTTTCATTCGTCTCGGTCCGCGCGATCATTTCAGCGTCGTGGCGAGTAAGATCACTCGTGATTGCCGACGCTCGCAGTGCACGTATAGCGACGACGGCACCGACAGCAGGTTTTTGGTCTTCCCCCATCACCACCCCCGAGATCGAATAGGTATGTCCTGGGTCACGATCTTGGACCAGTTTCGCTGAGGAGATTCGATCAAAAAAGTTGCTTTGATTTTTGGGCCGTATCGGAGCGACCGCGACAGCTTCGGGCTCTGTCGTGGCCGGCGTTGACGTAACGACGGTTTGCTGGTTGGTTGTTTTTTCCACAATCGTCGGCGTGCCGCTGTCTTGTTTCTGCGGCTCGGATTCAACAGGGCTCAGCTGTGATAAGGTCTCCGGTGATTGTGCAACCAACTGGAAACTGCTTAATCCAGCAGTTGAAAAGATGATCACCCCAGCCAACCAGGCGACTCTCGATCGCTTCGGGCGGTGCTGCGACATCCGCAGGACCATTGCTAGTCGCGTTTGAGTGTCTCCAAAATGGCTCATTGCTACCGCTAAACGCGGTGTTTTTTGAGATCCAGTTTCCGACAAAACATCCAGCAAGTGATTGGCGTATTGAATGCAATCGACACCAGCAGCGACAACGCATTCGTCGGTCGCCAATTCTCGCTCACGCTTCTGCGCCCTGGCGACACAATGCACCACGGGGTGAAACCAGTACAGCGTGCTCGTCAGTTGAGAAAGCAAATCCCAGATCGAATCCCTGCGTGCCACATGCGCCAATTCGTGAGTTAATACAGACTGTTGACATGCGTCTGACCAGTTGCAAAACGATTCTGGTAGCAAAACCGTCGGCCGAAAAATGCCAAACGCAAGTGACGCTTGGACGGTTTGGCAGATCCGTATGCGTGGAGGCCGTACTAACGCCAATGTTCGGCTAGCGCGATCGGCCCGAAAATATAGTTGCTTTGGAAGATCAAACCCTTGTCGGTACATCCATCGCAAACGTACTGCAGAAACGGCCATCCGTAATACCATGAACACAAAGCCTAACGAATACAGGAGTATCAATCCGTCTTGCAACGTCCACCGGTGTGCGGTCGTGGAGACCAGTGCAGATTCCGGCAACGCGTCACTGTTTGTGACAGTGGTGGATGGATCGTATTCATGGCCGTCGAATTGAGTAAAGCCTTCGTCAAGCATGAGACTTTTCGGCAGGAATTCCTCCGTTGCGTGGCCACGGTCCGCACCCGTCGAGGAATCCATCAATGCAGTCGTTGATAGCTCTCCGATGTTGAGATTTGATGTGCGTTGTTCAAGGGCGACTGAATTCCAGGCCATTGAACCCGTCGGAATCTCGAGCGGAGGGATGATCCATTTACTGGGCAACGTGGTTGCCATGGCGATTAACGCCGTGATCCAAATCGCATGCCGCGTCTGGGCCGATCGGCAGCTCAAGGACCTGTTCAATAGCCAAGCAGCGGCTCCGATCAAGGTGACCTGGAGGACAATTACCACGAATGGAGTGGCCTGGGACATTACGACTTTCCTTGTTTCTTTGCGGCTTGATCGACCATGTCACGAAGACGTTGTAGTTGTTCGGCGTCCAATTTTGCTTTTGGGTCCGATAGATGCGCTGCCAATGCGTCTTCGACGGATCCGCCGAAAAATACATTGAAGACCTGACGCAATGCGTTCTTGCCTTCACCGGTTTTCGATCGAAGGACGCGATAAACAAATCGTTTGCCGTCTCGCCGATAGGTGACGATTTGTTTTTCTTCCAGAATTCGCAATATGGTTCGAACGGTGGCATTCGACGGTGGATCTGTCATCGCTCGACGAATTTCCACCGCGGTTGCCTCTCCGTGTTCGAACAGAATGTCAACGATTTGACGCTCTCGGCGGCTCAAATCTCTCCGGATCATTGCAGTGTCCTCCCATGTAGTCACTCGATGTGTGTATTTATTCACAGGTCAGGGTGCAAAGTCAAGTGTAATTGTGTAAAAAT
>NZ_JBFHFD010000532.1:0-6061 GCF_041583735.1 Novipirellula sp. | reverse complement strand
GATGAATTGAAAAGCGAAGCCCCCGAAGCGAATTGCCCGGGGGCTCCAGAAGTAACGTCTTTGACGCACCCTCGATCCGGTTATCCCTTGGACGGTTGCGTCCCCGCAGAGCCGACTTCCGTTTCACCGGACGTCGACACAGTACCAGCAACAAACTCTTAGAACACCCGAGTCATGCCTGAAAAAATCCCGGGGGTTCGGGGGCTGGCCCCTGAGCACGCGGGATGCAGCACCTAACAACTATCAAAAAGTTGTCTCACTGTCGTTGACACATTCCGAAGCGGAATTGATCGAAGCTAACGAATCCGAGGTGACATTAAAAAAAACGGATCGCAGCGTGGTCACACTGGCAATTAGCATGCTCAGTGTGGCGGACCGAGATTATGTCCAAGCCTGGCTACTTGAACATCAATCATCCGACACGATGAAACCGGGCAGTGTACCGGACGACTTGGCAGAATCCGTCGACTTCCTGTCGTTGATCGACCCTGTCACCGACACGCAAACCGGAAAATGGGAGCTTGACGCAAACGGACTTGCATCGTTGGGTTCCTCGCGAGCAAGAATTGTGATCCCCCATGCGGTTTCAGGTCCCTATCAACTCAGGCTCGTCACGCAACGACAGATAGAAACAGGATCGCTAAACGTGGGTCTGGTGATCGGTAATCAACATCAAGTGCTTGCGATCTTTGATTACGGTAAGCCAAAGAGATCGGGATTAGCCTGGATCGATGAAAAGAACGAACCGGCGAATTCGACGTTTTACCGCAAGCCTGTACTTACGACGGGGCGTGATTCCGAAATTGTTTTCACGGTTCACGACAGTCATCTACGTATCACGTGCGACGGTCGCACGATCGTGGAGTGGACTGGCGATCCATCTCGACTAACACTGCACCCCAATTTTAAAGTTCCCAGCGACCGACTTTTTATCGAGACCGTACACGGCAGCCACCGCATCTCTCAGTTGCAATACCGACCGATTAGCAAGTCCGAACTTCACCGCTACATGCCTCGCGGAAAAACATCACCGGCGGATTCAGTTGCTTTGATCGAACATCCACTTGGTCACGGAACTGGGTTCCTTGCAGCTCCTAATTTATTGGTGACGAATCATCATGTCATCGAAAATGCGCCGACTGGCGACCTAAAGGTATTCTTCCCCGGGGAACGGGATTTCGTGAATGTTCATGGCGTTCTGTTTGAGGATGTCGATCGTGATATCGCGATTCTATCACTTCAAACCAGGCGAGTTCCCTTGGCGGTTGCCTACGACGGATATGTACCACTGGGCGAGTCGGTTCAGTTGCGGGGTAACCCTACTTTGGGTGGAGGGGTGACGCTGAGAAACGCGGTGGTGAAGGGAACCATACGGTCAATGGTGCGTGTCGAGGGATTTGATTTTTTGCAGGTCGATGCCTCCATTGATTCCGGTTCCAGTGGTGGCCCCATTTTGAACGAGCTAGACCAAGTCGTTGGAGTGATCGCCATGAAAGCGACCGATGAAGGAGAAAAGTTGATTCACGAAGGCCTCACGCGACTGGATGCCTCGTTCAAAAAGAAATCACGACAACATGCTGAGGACGGGATCGCGTTTGGAATCCCTGCACAAGATTTGGCCAAGGCACTCGACAACGTGCGTGGGCTGTCCGCGAAAGAGGCGGGACGTAACGCTCAGTTGCATGAGAATCGTGTGGTATTCAAGCGTCTTGCCACACTTGCGGGAATACGACTTCTGGAGGCGAATGTGAACGTCCCGGGTGTCATTCGACAGCAGGCCACCCGCGTGACGGCCTCTCGTGCTTCCAGCGATTTAATCGAATTGATTCCGCCCGAACCTGCGAGTCTGCTTCGATCCGCACTGCAAAGTAAGAGCACCCAAAACACCATCGCTTTGCTCCAGCAGGACATGGATGAGCATTTGAATACGATCCGCAGCAGTCCCTACCTCTCTGAAACGAGCATTCGCGATTTCAATGCTCTGTCACAGCGAATCAAAGCAATCGAGAAATTTGCAGAGCGGCCCGGCGTTGATTACCTGCGATTTAGCAAGACCATGATCCGGTTTCAAAATGACGTGACTCGTCTAATGAACGAGATCAATGAAGAACTGTGATCGAGTCATCCGACGCATCCGATTGGGCTATCCAGCTTCCGCTGTTTAAGCGGAGGGCAAAAAGATAGAGTTGCAATCCCTCGGACAAGCTGTTTTCGAATGTCTCGGCGTCGGCGTCTTTGCGAAAGATACTCCGGCGTCCATCGCCCCGATTTAAAACGTAGTAAATCGCATTTTCCTCGCCCGCACGTTTAGGTCGAGGCAACCCACCAGCCTAACCGTCGCCTCAGAGCCGGAAAAGAGTCTTGACCCCGTTTCTTCTTCAAAAAACTGGCGACGAATGAAACCACAGATGGACGCCGATGAACACAGATGACCTCCGGCCGCATCTGCGTGAATCTGAGTTCATCTGTGGTTCCCGTTTCTCAAGTTCTCCGTTTTGTAATCCGACATTCGTTGCGTTTGCAGCACAAAAAACATCCTCGGCCATCATCTGCTAGATCACGTTGGACCGCTAAGTCCAGTTCATCGAATATTAAATTCCAATCGGGGAACGGCAGTGATCACCGAGCCGTCGGAGTGATCGTTGCATCAAAATACGCGCCGTCGGCGGCTTCGTGTGCAGTACGCCCAGCATGGGCGTGATCTTGTGGGGTGCAAGTCCGCCAGTCATGGGCTAACGCACTCGTGCTTGGGCCGCCGGATGCGGACCCGCATGTCCGGTGTTGTGGGAGGGGCTGCAGTAGTGCGGCCCCTATCCCGATCGCGTGGTTCATCCGCTATCTGGCACCCCGGGTGACAATTGCCGACTGCCGTGAATTACAGTGAGCACACGCACCTCGTCACCGTCAATGCGATAGACGAGACGAAAGGAATGAACGAATAGTTCACGAATGTCAGGGCGGTTGTATTCGGGAACTATCGAGCCAGAGTCCGGGAATTGCTGTAGTTGATCGGGACGCGCAAGAATCCTCGCGTAAACGGAATCGGCGTACGCTTCCGATTGGGCAGCGATATAATCGTAGATTCCGAGTGCATCCTTGGAAGCACGTTCCGTCCAGCGAACGTTCAACCAGCAACCTTTCCGCGTTGAGCTTTGTGTTCAACTAGGCGTCGTCGCATCTCGTCGGTGTCAATGAGCCGCCCAGTTGCATCGTCCTCTAAGCCCGCGTCAATTTGCTGCCGCACGTAGAGGTGGTACTGAACGTCGTCCCATGATGCATCGTCAGGGAGCGTATCAAGAATAGCTTTAGCTGCGGCTTTTGCGGGTTCAGCAGTGTGTGACATCGCGATTCTCCTTGCAGGTCATTCTACCTCGGAAAGTTCGACGTGTCGATTCCAATCGGAAGCCAAGCGTATCGCACGAATTGAAGCGGATAACTGAAGCGTTGACCGGGGCTGCGGGTTGGGCGGACCATTGCCCAAGATCCTTTCGCGGCCTCCTAGTTCATGTACGCCCAGCATGGGCGTGATCTTGTGGGGTGCAAGTCCGCCAGTCATGGGCTAGCGCAGACCACGCCGCTCGAATTGTCCTCGTCCCACCCCAGTCGTCGAAGCAAATCCCAAGCACCTAATCGAACCGTCATTCACTCGGCAATCGGCCTTCTTGAACAAATCCCTTGAACATCGGCTGGTACTTCGCGATGTCAAGGGCTTACTGGTTATGCGTTGCGATGTGCCGATGCGGAGTCGTTACGACCACCACCCATCAGCGCAACAATCAGGATATCGTCACCATCGACATCAAAATGTATGATGTACGAGAATCGCTTTAACCGACAAGGACGCAGCCCATTTGCAGCGATGGAAAAAAGAAGTGGATTGTCCCGAATCCGCCGGATACCAGCCAAGTATTCAAGAAGAAATTCGTCGCCCAGTCCAGGTCGCTTGTCGTCATACCATGCAACAGCGTCGACGACGTCGTCCTCAACCTCGGGCCGACGAAAGTTGCCACATCAGCGACGATTCTCAACGCGTCGCATTAGTTCGTCGTGCGAAATTGCGGTAGTCGGATCCCCTCTGTGGGCAGCCAGTCGACGGTCCAGTTCAGCTTGCTGCTCTGGCGTGGTGGATAAGTCAACATCATCCGGGAGCGTGTCCCATATAGCGTGAACCACCCGCAGTCGATCACCGATCGGAAGTGTGGATAGGTCGGAAATTGCTTGGTCAACGTTCATCTTTCGTCCTCCTCGCATATTTTACCCAGAGTGTCAGGTCCAGTCGAGAGTGTCACAAACCAAGCCCGATCGCATCACCGAGCGGCAACTCTGGCACTACTTTCTCTACCTCAAGAACGAAAAGATCTTCGCCTACGGTTCCATCCGCCTATCTCCGCTTGACCACGCCGCTCGATTCGCCCTCATCCCACCCCAGTCGTCAAAGCAAATCCCAAGCACCTAATCAAGCCTCCGCTCGCGTGCAATTCACTGGTTATCCGTCGCCTGTGTTAGCTGATGTTTACAGCGGAATTGGAAACATCTTGGCCGCGTCCAGAGGAGCATTGCGCACTCCAGGTCGCCATGCGGGACGAAACCGTTTCGGTCACAAACCCAATGAGCGTCACGAAGATCCAGAAAAGGATCGGAACGCCGCCGCCAGCGTTATCGGTCACGCTCGCGAAGATATTGCCATGGTCCATGAAGTGGTTGAGCAAACAGACAAAAGTTGGGAATCCACCACCAACGATGGCAAATCGGCCAATTCGCTGTGTTGTCGTTAGCAGCGCGAGAAAGCGTTCACTATTAAATAACATTTGGTCCTCGGGTAGCGAGACAGGCGATGTGCGAGATCGTGATTGTAGTGTCGATCAAGCTGACACTGCGAGAGCAATTTGATTGGAAGCAAAGCGACGTTATCGGAGCATCGGTAAGTCGGGTAACACCACGCGTCACCCGGTACGCGCGAAAGACTTTCAACTTCAAGACCGCCCCACACTCGCACTCGGGTGCACGCGACGGTGCTGGCGTGTTCCCAGCCCGCCAACCGGGTTGGCTATGGCTTCTGTGCCTTCGCGCCAAACTCGGACATCTTCTTTGGGTTCATTAGTTGTACCGTTAACATTTTCATGTCGATGTCGTCGTTGGACATGTCCATTCTCGCGATCATCAAAGTGTCCCCATTGGGATGAGTGTACATCTTCTGGTCAACTGAACTCATGTTGATGCCCATCTTCGCCTGCATCTCTTTTTCCGCATCGCCCATTTCAATTGCTGGATTGCCAATGTCGGAGGTAAATCCAGCTTTCTTCGCGATTGGATCGACGATGTCAACGACAGTCTTAATCGGTCCGTCATTGATGCGAAGCGGAGTTCATTGCGTCCATTTGGGCCCGTCGTGGAGCGACCAATGAGATGGCAGCAGGCTGCTGACTGCGAAACCGAACCGGAAGCCCGGCGGATGCCTTGGAGAAACATGCAGCGTAGGTAGATCGGGAGCTTGGGCGGGGACAGATCACGATTCCTTATCTGGGGAGAACTTCAGGCGTACCCGTGAGTAGGGCTAACGCAGACAGTGGAGGAAGTCGAAAACTCGGCTCCGCAACCTGATGCCGTCAGGCGTCGGTCAGCAGCGTGAACGTTTGAATTCACCGAGGACGCGCGGTGGACATTGATTTGGAGAACAACTGCGCCGCGTCCGTCGGTGCAATTCTTGGTTCTGGCTGTGCGTCGTGCTCGTACTCGTACTCGTACTCAGCATCGCGGTACTCGTACTCGTCAGCAGCATTGTACTCCGCGTTGGATTCGGAGACAGCGTCGGTGCGGGCGATCGGCAATGTTCAGCGGAATCGATTGGGCGGCGCGAAGCCATTGGTCGCGCGCACGACGATGAAGGCCGACAAGATCCCTCGCGACGGCGAACGATGAAGCGACGTAGTCAATCGACAGGCTGTAAACATCAAGTCGATCGTGGTCGAAGATTGGTTCGGTCATCGGTACCCCATTTCGAGTACGAGTACCGGCTGCGCCTGAGTACGAGCACGAGTACGATTTCTTCATTGCCAGAACG
>NZ_JBFHFD010000531.1:0-6061 GCF_041583735.1 Novipirellula sp. | reverse complement strand
GACATCACCGAAGTTCACGCTCGCGGACTCAGCGAAGCGGCCAAGACCGAGATCGCCGATGTGATCAAACGGCACGGCGGAACGGTCGAATCGATCGACAACCCGACGACAACGATGGAAGACCTGTTCTTGAACATTGTTCGTGAAAGTGAAAATCGTCCCGGAGCACGTCGCGTGACGAGCGAAAGTGATGTGACGGAGGAAGCCGGTCAATGACGCTACAACCTGAGGATTTCTGGTCATTTTATGAATGGCTTGTCCGTCCCAATGCATTCCTCGAAAGTGCGTTGCTGCAAGGCATCGTGTTGTTCGTGCTTGCCATTGTGTTGGGATTGATTGTTGGATACATGGTCTCGGCTGCCCGCTATGGGCCAAGCGAAGGTTTTTACGCGGTCGCACGGACTGTTCGTGACTTGGTCCGGTTTGATTTGCCTGGTACGTCGGCACGCCGCGTGATGGCGCTGGCCCGGTTGGCGTTCAAAGAAGCGATTCGGCGAAAAGTCTTGTTCGTCGTTGGCTTGTTCGTCGTCGGTTTGTTGCTGGCCGGTTGGTACTTGAACCCGGAAAGCGACGATCCCGCGCGGCTGTACATCAGTTTTGTTTTGACCGCAACGAACTATCTGATTCTCGCCTTGGCGTTGTTTATCAGTGCGTTTTCGCTGCCTGCGGACATCAAGAGCAAGACGATCTATACGATCGTGACCAAACCGGTGCGTCCCACCGAAATTGTGCTCGGCCGGATGCTCGGCTTTGTTGCCGTGGGAACCATGATGATGGTCCCGATGGGATTGGCGAGCTACTTGTTCGTCACGCGTGGTTTGCGGCACACGCACCTCGAAGTGACCGATGTGCGTGAACTCAGTAATGGCCGACTCGAAGGCGAAACCGATTACATTCGAGGTCACAAGCACACGTTTTCGATCGACCCTGATTCCGGAGGCCTCGGACTTACCGACATGGTTCGTGGGCACCGTCATGTGGTCACGCAAACCGAGGACGGCTCGTTCACGATTGGGCCAGCGACCGGTGCGCTGCGTGCTCGGATTCCATCCTACGGCGAGGTCCAGTTCTACGATCGTCAAGGCGATAAAAAGGACGCGGGTATCGACGTGGGGCACGAAAAGGTCCAAGAGGGGTACGGCAGTGCCGGGATCGCCCGTTTGGTCGGCGTGACCCAAGGGCCTCGTCGCGCCGAACATGGTTATATCGAAGGCGGAACTTTGGGCGTTGCCGAGTTCACGTTCTCCGATGTGACGCCGGAGCGTTATGTCGATGGGCTGCCTCTGGATATGTCGATTCGAGCCTATCGCTCGTTCAAAGGCGACATCGTGACCGGGATTCGTGGTTCGATCACGATGAAACATCCCGATAAAGCGATTAGCAGCAACCCGATCACCTTTATTGTCGACGAGTACACCGTTGACGAAAAATTGTTGCCGCTCAATATCGAAGGCACCGACGGCAACGAAACGCGAATGCTGAACGTGTTCGACGATTTGGTCGACGAGAATGGTCAAATGATGGTGCAAATTCGTTGTTTGGACCGTAGCCAGTACCTCGGGGTGACCAAGAGCGGCGTTTACCTGCGTCCAGGTGAGAATAGTTTCGCTTGGAACTTGACCAAGGCCTATATCTCGATCTGGTTGCAGATGACGATGATCATTGCATTTGGGGTGATGTTCAGTACGTTCCTTAGTGGTCCTGTGGCAATGGTCGCGACCGCCGTGTGCGTGTTGCTCGGATTCTCGGCCGAACAGGTCTACGACACCCGCTACTACATCGATTCAGGAATCGAGCGAGGTGGAGGACCGATTGAATCGGTCGTTCGTATTCTGAAACAGGATGCGATGACGACCCAATTAGACGTCGATGCATTGGCCGGCAAGGTGATCAAAGCGGTTGATGCAGGGATTGTCTATACGCTTGATGCGATCGCAACGGCACTGCCGAACTTGCCCAAGATGGTCAGTACGGCGGAGTATGCGGCTAGCGGTTTCGATATCTTTGGTGCGTTGTTGGCACGCCATGCCGCCGCAACGCTTGGCTATTGCATTTTGGCATTTGTTGTCAGTTACTTCTTCTTGAAATCGCGTGAGATCGCGGCATGAACCGAACTACTGTCCTCAGTCGCAAACTTATTTACCTCGTCATCCTGTTGGCCATGGTGGTCCCCTTGTACATGCTCGGTCAACCGAGCGGTGGCAGCGGGGATACCGGCGGTCAACTAACCGAGATGCGGGATAAGTTTAATATCGCCGAAAGCGACCTTGGCGAAATCAGTCCGGCTAGTGAAACGATGAAGCTTGCTTCGTTAGGGCTTCGCGGAGTGGCGGCAACGCTGCTTTGGAACAAGGCTCATCACTACAAGGTGCTACATGAATGGGACCGTCTGAAGGCGACGCTCAACAACATTGCACTGCTACAACCGCACTTTGACAAGGTTTGGGAGCACCAAGCTCACAATCTTGCTTACAACGTTTCGACCGAGTTCGACGATTACCGTCAACGCTACGAAATGGTGCGTGAGGGAACGGAGTTTCTGTCCAAGGGAGTTCGCCAAAACCGTAACGCACCCCGTTTGGTCTGGTACACGGGATGGTTCTATGGCAACAAAATGGGAATGTCCGACGAGAAGACTCAGTTCCGAAAACTGTTCTCCGAAGACGAAGTGCTGCATGAATCATTGATGCAACAAGGAATCGCAGTCGATAGCCCCGAAGCTCGTGGACCGTACTTCAAACCTGACAATTGGTTGGTCGGACGTCTGTGGTTGATGCACGGTTATGACATTGTCGATTCGGGCGTTAAAATTCGTCGTCAAACCCCGCTTAACTTCTTTGAAACCGGTCCGAAGTGGCGAATCAAGCACGCTGAATCGATCGAAGAAGAAGGCGTGTTGGATGACCGAGCCCAAAATGCGTGGCAATTGGCATCCGAAGGTTGGCGTCGATTCGGCGAGCGAAGTGTGCCAACGACATCACCGTTTACGATCAAATTGGGACAGCTGGATGAACTCGTCCGGCTAAAGGCACTACGAATCGAAGAGTTCAAAAAGGCGGTCGGCGATGCCGCGTCGGGAGCGAACGAACATTCCGATTTCATGGCTCTGGCGAAACTGGCCGACCCCAAAGTGCGATTGCAGGCGATCGAATTGGCCGGTGAAATTGCCGATCTCGAACAACGTCGTAATAAGACCGATGGTTACCGCAAACAGATCAATTATCCCTATTGGGACACGTTGTCGCTTGCCGAGCAAGAAGAGCGAACGGTTAGAGCACGTCGCTTGATCTATGAAGCCGAAAAGGCCAACGAAGCGGCAGAGCTGGACAAGGCGATCGATTTGTACGAGCAAGCATTCGCGATCTGGGCTGAGATTTTTGACGATTATCCAATCCTGACGATCGATGATTCGGCCGAGGATTTGATGCAGTCGGTGCGACGTTACTCGGTTGCAATCGATAGCGAAGAATTGCCAGAGGATTTCCCGCTCAATGCGTTTGTCGAAATGATGGCCGGTGGACGCGAAGTTAGCTCCGAAGTCTACGAGGACATTCGTGTCACGCAGAAAGAAAAGGCCGAACAACGCAAGAAGGAATTGGAAGCCGAAGAGCGTGAACGAGAGCGAAAGGCGGCCGAGGAGATGAAGGCTGCCGAAGAAATGAAGGCGGCCGAAGCGAAGAAGGCTGCCGAAGCGAAGAAGGCTGCTGAGGAGAAGAAGGCGGCCGAGGAGATGAAGGCCGCTGAGGAGAAGGAAGCGGCCGAAATGAAGAAAGAGGAAGAAAGCAAAGAAGAAGAAAGCAACGAGGAAGAAAGCAAGGTCGAGACGTCCGACGAAACCGATTCGCCAACCGAGCCCGAGAACGCCGACGAGTCGTAATCGTTTCGAAGGGGATTCGCGTCTCGTTCCAGGCCGCTTGTTGGTCGAGACCGCTTGTGTGGGTGGGCGTTGTTTCTTGATGAGGCGAGTCCCCGTTACATCGGCGGCATCCGTGTCATGCTGAATTCACGGTTGTTCCAATGCTAGAACGATCTTCCCGAAGCGTTGCGGACGGGAAACCGCAGAATGAAATCAAGCACGGTCAAAAGGGGATGTTCGAGGAACTCGACTCGGACCTTCCTCGATTGGAACAATTCATCGGCGCGAGGAGGTCGGGTTTCGACGTGATTCCCTTGGCGGGGCCTTCAAATGCGGCGGTGGCCTATAAATAAGCGGAATTGTCGGGGCAATAAATGTTCGTGCCAGCCAAACTTGGCCCCCGTCGCTGCTTCGCTACAATAAAGATTGAATTGCACGATTCAGTGCAACGGGGCCGAGTGCCCTCCGTTATTCACCGTTATCTCGATAAGCTGCCGCCGTGAAAAAAAAGTTTGCCCTCTCCGCTGCCGAAATCCAGCCACTTGCGGAGGGATTCGGAGGTTGTTTTGCTACGGATGCCATCACGGTCGATGGAAATCCGGTGGGGTACATGTATCGCGAGGAACCGGATTTTGAAGAAGACAGTGGCTGGCGATTCCTGGCGGGAGTTGAATCTCAAAAGTACCTCGATGACGCCAACAATACCGGCATCTACGACGTCAACGAAATCGCCAACTTTGATCCCGACATCATCCCGCTACTTGATTCCCCCGAAGGTTCTGCGTTCGAGCGGGATGAAGAAAGCGGAGCGTTTGTTGCCGTTTCGGAAGACGATGACGACGAGGATGACGACGAGGATTGATCGCCCCCACTTCCTCGCTTCCAAGTTCATCACTTTTGCTGCATCCACAACCAATGTTTAGGGGGTGATGGGCGAGATCGTGAACTCGTAGTGCAGCGGTTTGTCACCGGGGATCGTGTACTCGGCGTGCGTACGTGCTCCCCAGGAATTGTCACCGCCGACTCCCTGCAGCTTGGCGTCGATGCTAATCAAATTGAAATCGCGACGTGGTAATTGATGGGGATGAGACGCACTTTCCACGTCCTCGATCGTGAACGGCCACGCACTCACGCTCAAGGGGGCGTCGCCTGTGAACTTCAGTCCACGCCCTGATTGATCAATGAGGGTGATCCAGCGCACATCGGTTCGGTTGCCGACGTCCTGAGTCCGGCAGTACGGATGTACCATCTTGTCTACGCTTGACTGATGGACTGCGATTTCGCCGCCGGTTTTCCGATCCCAGTATGTCTCGTGTGGGCCGCGGCCATACCACTTCACTTGGTCCATCGCTTCGGGCAATTTTACTTGCATGCCAAAGCGGGGAAGCAGCGGCCGTTTCCCGCTACCAGGATCGTAGTCCGAGACAACGTGGATGTTGCCACTTGGGAAAATCGAGTATCGCAGCGTCAATCGAGCATTGCCGACCGGCAGGTTGGATTCCGCCACGATTTCGACGTGTTTTTTCGCTTCGTTCACGGTCATTTTGGTAAGCGTCCGTTTGTCGGCCGCGTTCCGCCACTCGCCCAGCCGGTTCAAGTAGTTATTGCGATACTGGTTGTCGTTAGGGGCTTTCCAAAATTGAGGCACAAGCGGCCCCGTAATCAGGTTGTGTCCGTCCACCTCGAGCGAGCTTAGTTCTCCGGTGTTCGCGTTAAACGTGGCGACGGTTTGATTCGCAGTCACTTTCACTTGGGTCTCGGTTTGGTCAACCACGACTTTTTCGCCGTCCACTGCGTCGGAGGTCGAGTTCGCTGCCGGGGACTGCAACTCAAATTGGTCCCATGCGATCCGGTGGCCGGCATCGGCCCAAGGGACTGCGGCGGGTAATTCAAACGAAATCGTTAGTAGAGTTTCACCGATCTTGTCGTTCAAGCCGTCTACAGGCAACGTAATTTGTTGGCTTGTTAGCGGTTCGATATTCAATCGGTCGAGCGTTCCAGAGCGAATGGCGTCGCCATCACGGCGGATCACCCAATGCGCGACAAATTCGTTCAGATTGGTGAATAGAAATTTGTTTTTGACTTCGAACTTGCCATGGCCCAAATCGACCGCAGTCACCTTGATGTTTTGATGAACCTTTTTGACTTCCCAAATATGGGGATTGAGACGTCGATCGGGTTGGACAAGTCCATTCATGCAAAAAT
>NZ_JBFHFD010000530.1:0-6077 GCF_041583735.1 Novipirellula sp. | reverse complement strand
TTGATGATCAACGTCGGTAGCGTGGGGCAACCGCGAGACGGTGACCCACGAAGCTGCTACGTGCTGTATGACGAACATGTCGTCGAATTCCGCCGCGTCGAATACGACATCGAAGAAACGGTCAAAGAGATCGAAGCGGAACCCGAATTGGATAACTTTCTCGGTTACCGTCTACGCGAAGGCCGCTAGAGTGAGCGGTTTTCGCTTCGCGATGTGGCCCGGGGCGACACGGTAAATTGCGAGCCGCCCGGTAAATTTCGAACGTGTTTCCTTCGCGGCAACCGGACGGCTTACGCCGTGCCACTACCAATCTTAATCGTGGGGCCGCCGGGCTTGGCAAATTACGGAGTCTTTGCCCGCGGCAGACGACGGAGATTTCCTGTCGCGAAACTCTTGGAAAGTTTCGCTACGGTCAAAAATCGTGGGGGCGATGATCAAACCAAGCTGCCAAGCAGCGTGTCGGCTAACGTTTCGGACAACTCGGCGGACTCGTCCGAGTCGGCCTTCTTGTCATCAAACAAATCCAAGATCGCTTGGTCGAACGTTCCTTGGTCCTGCTTGGCGGATCCCATCACTGCGGCAACGGGTTCTGCAACAACCGTCGTCGCACTGGATCCCGTCCACTCTGCTTGTGCCTCGGCTTGCCCGTTTTGGTTGGCGGCCAAGAAGTCGGCGATCGACAACGATGCGTCGTACCCCGATTTGAAGCGATTGATGAAATTAATCACCTGCAATGCGTCCAGCGCGGTCATCATATTGTCGCCGTTGACGTCGGGATAGTAATTGCGAAGTGCATCGTCAGGCCCCGGAGTGGCAATCACGCCTCCATTTTGTGGCAACTGGTTGATGATCACCAACGCATCACTTGGCGTGATCACTCCGTCACGATTGGTATCGTGCGGGTTGTACGGGTTCACATTCGGTGAGACGTTCCGCACATACAGGATCGCCTTGTCACGTCGCAAGACGTGGGTGTACCGGCCCTCGATAAAGCGAGGTTGATCGGCAACCCAACCACCACCGTAATTAATGGTATCGTCGGCCTGCATGTCGATTTCGATAATGTTTTGGAAGTCACCGAGCGAGGCAATGTTCAACCGTTTCGCTCCGCCAGCGAGGTTCAGCCGCAATCGCTCGCCGTCAATCACCGGCCGCGTATCGAGGGTGCGCCCCGTGTTTTGGTCACGGACAATCAATTGATCGCCTTCGCGAACCAATTGCAAATTTTGGAATGACAAGTTCGTATTCACCACATCCACGACGGTGGTGCCCAGTCCCGCGAAACCGACATCCGAAACCGCTTCGTTGATCGACAACAGGACGTCCACTGGAATATTCCCGTCCTCGAACAAATCGGGCTGTCCGGTGACGGTCACACTTTGAGGTTGGTTCCAATTCTGGGGAGTGAAGACCAAGGATCGCGGCGAAACGGTGACTTCGCCTGTGTCGCTACTGGAGATCACCACAACCACATTCGCCAATGGTGCCGCGGTTAAATTGACAAAGAACTCGGCCGTCGATCCGTCTTCGCCCACCACGATAGGATCCGCTGCGGACGTAATTAGCAAACGGCCATCGTCATCATCGATAATAGTGATGCTGAGCTGGTCGGGGAGCGTTTGAAAATTCCCTGTCACACTCGTCACGGTCAAACCGACCACGCCGTCCTGTTCCACAAACGTATCATTGGTGGCGGTAATCGCAATCGATCCAGACAATTGTCCTGCGGGGATCACGATATCGGTGCTTGATACCGAAAAGTCATCGCTCGTCACATCACCTTGGCCGAGAATACTCGTCTGTACAACGACATCGCGGTCGGACAATCCGCTGAGCGTCGCGGTGATTGTGGCAATGCCATCCGCTTCGGCAATCGACGTTACATCCGACACCAACGATACCGAAGGCCGCGATTCATTGTCGATCAAGTTCAACGTCAGCGTTTGATCGGTAAAATCGACCGTGTCACTGTCGGCCGCGGAAACGGAAATCTCAATTTCCTCGTCGTCTTCGAAAATCGAGTCATCGATTGTCTGAATCAGAACGCTGGCGGTCGTGCTGCCAGCCGGCACCACCAACTGCTGCGCAGATATCGAGTAATCGATATCCGAGGCTGCCTTCCCAGCAAGGCTGATGTCAAAGACGACGTCACGCCCAGAGGCTTGCGACAGTTGCACCGTCATAATCGCTTGCCCACCAAGTTCATCAAGCGTGAAGTTATCCACACGGACGTTCGCAGTGGGCGGCGGATCGTTATCCAAGATATCGAGATTGGCTGTGGCTTGGCTGCCGATTATCACGCCATCGGATGCCGCTGCGGTTATGGAGATGTTTTCGACAATTTCGTCCAAAGCATCATTAACCGTGTCGATGGAAACCGTGATCGATTTCTGCCCTGCAGGAATAATGACGCTCTTGGAACTAATCGTGTAATCGCCTGTTTCGGTTGCGGTGCCGGTGAGCGTCAAGTCGACCGCAATGTCAACGCCCGCCACCTCGCTCAATTCGATCACCACGTCTTCGCTATCGCCTTCGACAACGGTTGTGTTCGCCAAACGAAGTGTTAACGAAGGAAACAGATCATCATCGATGATATTCACGACTGAGTCCACGACCGACAACGCCGTTGCATTGACAATCTGATTTGGTGAAACCGTCAATAGTTCATCATGCTCGAACAAGGCATCGTTGACTCCGGTGATCGTCAATGTTCCCGTGGTGCTTCCTGCCGGAATCACAAGGGATGTACCGGAAAGCGTAAAATCGGATGGATCGGCCGTGGTCGTAATGGTGGGCGTGATCACGACATCCAATCCCGATGGCTCCGAAATCGTGGCGGTATAAGTTGCGATGCCGCCATTTTCAGCAATCTCGGTGACGTCCATCACAAACGTGACCGTGGGCGGCAAGTCGTTGTCAACGATCGTTACCGTGGTCGATGCCGCAGGATCAAAGCCGGCATTGGTGGCCGATTGCACCTGAGCTACAATCAACTCGTCTTGCTCGTATAGCAGATCTTCGAGGGCATCAATCGTAATCGACGCGGTAAGCGATCCCGCTGGAATCGAGACTTGTAAATTTGATGCGGTGTAATCCACGCCACCGGTGGTCGCGGTTCCTGAAAGCGAGATGGTCGCTAACACATCGAGCTCCGAGATCGCTGACATTTGTACCGTCAGCACCGCTTGCCCGGAGGCCTCATCAATCGACGCGAGATCCGTCAACAAAGACAAGTTCGGGGCGTCATCGTCGTCCAAAATGGTCGTCGTCGTCGACTGGTCGCCCAGTTCGATGGCACCACTGACCCCGATGATGGCGATGGTCACGGTTTCGTCCAATTCGTCAAGCGAATCATCCACCGGCGAGAACGTAACCGAGCCGGTGGTTTCCCCCGCTGGAATCAAAATTTGCAGCGGAATCGTGGTAAAATCGCTTGTCATGGCGGTTCCCGTGACTTCCAAATCGATCGTGATATCGTTCCCCGAGGCGCCCGACAAAGTCGCGGTTACCGTGGCAACCCCGCCGTCCGATTCGACCAAGGTGGCTTGATCCACGGCGAGAGTGACGGTGGGCGGATTGTCATCGTCGATGATCGTCGCCGAAACCTGCTGCGAGACTTGCTCGATCGCCGCGGTCACGTTGGTCACATCAACGACGATGGTTTCGTCAGGTTCGTCTATCGAATCCTGAGTCGCTGTGATCACCGCCGTGCCGATCGTCGAGCCGGCGGGGATGACAATCGAAGTCCCCGTGATGCTGTAATCATCGCTTGATGCGGATCCCGTCAAACCGAGAGTCACGACAACCTCTAATCCCGAAGGCTCCGACAATGTCGCAGAGACAATGGCTGAACCCGATGCTTCGGCGAGCACGGGATTGTCGATCGCCAAGGTTACCGTGGGCGGCAGATCGTCATCGAGAATGGTCAACGTCGCCGCGCTGATAATGCCTGCGTTTGCATTGACAAGGGACTGAATCGACACCAACAAAGTCTCGTTATTTTCGTCAATGGCATCGCCGACAGCCGAGATCGTGAACGACGCGGAAGTCGCTCCCGCAGGAATCGTCACACTGGTTTGCATCCCGAGATAATCGACACCGCTACCGGTTGCGGTCCCCAAGGCGACGAGCGAGACGGTAATCTCTTTACCCGATGCCGCCGACAAGTTCACTTGTAACTCGGCTTCACCTCCCGATTCCGAAATGGAGGTAGGAACAAAGACCAGCGACGCCTGAGGTGCCAAGTCATTATCGAGAATCGTGACGTCGACCGACTGAGGCGATTGGGTTGCCGCACCGACGAGATTGGTGATCGAAACCGTGATCACCTCGTCCACTTCGTCCAAAGTATCTTCGATACCCGTCAGAACCATGGACGCGGAAAGCGATCCAGCGGGAATGAGCAAAGTGGTTTCCGAGGCCAGATAGTCGCTGCCCAGCGTCGCATCACCGGACAGCCCCAGCGTCACCGTCACTGGAACTTGCGAAACGGCATCCAGCGTCGCGGTGATGGTCGCATTGCCATCTTCATCAATCGCGGATTGATTCGAGGTGAGCGTGATATTCGGTGCCGCATCGTCACTGAGAATCGTCAACGTATCACTATGGGCAAACGGTGATGTCGCATTCACCACTGCCAAAACGCTAGCGATGATCGTTTCGTCACCTTCGAACACTCCGTCATTCACGACATCGATCGTCACCGATCCCGACGTGGACCCCGCCGGAATGAAGATCGTCACATCGCTGGCAGCGTAGTCATCGATGTCCGTGGCCGTTCCTAACAACGACAAACTGACCGTCACATCACGTGAGGAGGGCGCTGACAGATCGGCGAACAAATTGATTGCCGCATCCCCTTCGCTGATACTCGGCGTTTGGAACCGCAGCGTGACCACCGGCGGTGCATCGTTATCAAAGATCAAAGTCGAGGCCGATTGAGGGGCCAATGTCATGGCGTTGGTCAGCCCGCTGATATCTCGCACCACGGTTTCATCTAATTCGTCAAGCGAATCATCAATCGCCGTGACGGTGATGGAACCCGAAATGGATCCCGCTGGTATCAGAATCGAGTTTCCCGTGACGGTATAGTCGTCCGCTTGGACCGCGGTTCCCGAGGATGCCAAAGTGACCGTAACATCGAGTCCCGAAATCGCGGATAACGTCGCGGTAAAGACAGCCTGTCCCGCAGCTTCACTAATGCTGATTTGATTGCTGGTCAACGTCACTGTGGGCGCGAGGTCGTTATCGGTGATCGTAGCGGTGGCCGACTGAGGCGAACTTTCGGTTGCAAAATCGACCGCTGCGATCGTTACCACGATCTGCTCGTGCAACTCGTCGATCGAATCCTCGACGCTTTGCAACGTGACCGATTCACTTAGACTTCCCGCAGGAATCACAATTTGGGTCTGGGTCACCGTATAGTCGATCCCGAATTGCGCATCCCCGTCAAAGTCGAGATCGATCGTAATGTCACGCGAACTGATCTCGGACAACGTCGCGGTCAACGTCGTCGATTGATCGTCTTCGCCGATGGTGTCAGGATCCATTGACAAAGTCACTGTGGGAAACGGATCCACATCGATGATCGTGGTCGAAACACCCTGTACACCGTCTTCAATTCCATTGGTGACAGCGGAGACATTGACGATCAAATCCTCATCGACTTCATCAATGCCATCTGCAACGGTGACCGCCGTGAAGGACGTTGAAATGGATCCTGCGGCAATGGTGATCGGAGTCGTGAAACCGGTAAAATCCGATCCTGCGGAGGCGGATCCCCCAAGCGTCAAATCGATCACCACATCCTTGCCCGACAGTGTGGAAAGCGTCGCGGTGTAGACAATCGATTCGGTGGATTCGGTCACCGAGGTTTTGTCGACGGCGAGTGTGACCAGCGGAGCTGCGTCATTGTCGGTGATCGTGGTCGACGCCACCACCGAGCCTGACAAGATTGCGTTGGTCGGATTGACCAACGTCAACACGACCGACTCGTTAAATTCATCCAACGTGTCTTCGTCCGCGGTAATGGTCACCGTCGCGGTGGTCGCCCCAGGTGCAAAGGTCAGCGTTGACTG
>NZ_JBFHFD010000529.1:0-6087 GCF_041583735.1 Novipirellula sp. | reverse complement strand
TTGAGGATCATCGAGCCAACGCCGGTAGGCCGCCACAATCAAATCAATGAACTCGTAGTCACAAGCTCGCAACACACGCACAAAACATCGATCCACGGACACGACGACCCGCTCGGGAACGGAGTCGAGTGTTGAGAGGGCATACACGCCGGCGAAAACCAGGTGCTTTTGATGGCCTTCCAACATCATCGCGGCGGTCTCGACCGTTGCTTCATCCAACTTGCCCAGTCCCGCGAGGACACACATGGCCTTGGCGCGGACCTCGTCGTCACGATGGTCGGTTAGCGTGCGTAGTTCACCGAAAATCGATTCACTGGCAACCGCTTCGTGCTTTGAAACCATTCGTTCGGTTGCCGCGATCGCATTGAGCATTATCGCCCGGCTGGTTGCAGACAACTTTTCCAACAGCAGTGATTCTTGCGGGGCATCCAGCTTGCCGTCGGACTCCAAATGCCGAATCGCGATCACTTGATTCGATGCGGACGCACTTGCTGCCAATTTCCACCATTCGCTTTGCGACTGCGTCAACAAAGTTCGCTTCGCACGCGGTTGAAAAAAGGAGTCATTGGTTTTCAACAAGAACTTGAGCGATTTCCGCATTGGGCTTTTGACGTCACTGGGCAGATCGCTTGACCACTCGGGCGTCGCATCGTCGCGAGCCCAGGCCGCGATCGCATTGGCATACGCGAGTGATTGGCAATCAAGGAACGGTCGCGGGATAAGCTCCCACTGCGTCGAATCCCAGCAAGTCGGTTGCTTTGCGACGAGGCCAATGCGATTGCGGATCATACCAAGCCCCATCCCGACAACGGCGAGGTCGACCCGTTCGGGCAGGTGTTCCGAATCGAGGTTGTTTTGAGAAAGCAGGTCGCAGACAACTCCATTGACCAGGGTGGCGAGCGCCATTGGTGGATCGCTGTCAATCTGTATATCAAGGGTGATCGTTCGCTCGGCTGCATCGTATCGGCCCGGCAGCCCGCTGGGGCCATCGCAAGAACCACCACCGCATCCACCGCCGCAAGAGCTCTGGGTAAGCTGTGGAAAAACGCGAACCTGAATCCCGCTGACATCGTGGTCAAGGTGTTTACCTAGGAACTGAATCAGCTGTTGCGGGTCTCGCTCGGATTCGTACAGCCCGAACAACGACGTTCGACTTAGCACAGGAAGCGTGAAACGCTCGAAGCCAACGCGTTCGGCGATCTGTTGCAAGCAAAATTCAATCCGCGACTTTTCGGCGTCGGACAGGTTAGCTTTCGGCTTAAAAAACACGATGGACGACCTCAAAGTGGTGCGATTTTCCACGGAACAGAGTCAGTACGATGACCGCGTGGGAGGATACAGGAACCCAATTCGCAAAGCAGCGCCAATTTCAAGCGCATCCGCGTCTGGCGAACCGATGCCTCGTCATTGATTTCCCCATCCACCCAAACCACAGCCACCCAAACCACAGCCAGCCGGATGATACGAGCGGCGGAGTGTCTAACCTGAGTCTAAGCCGGTCACAAGCCGAGACGACGTGTCCCGATCGTCTCGATTAGTAAATGCATCCTGTGCCCTCGACCGGTAGACGGAAAACCAAATCACCGGCGTCGGCCACCGGAGTACCGAAACGCGATCACAGTTCACCCCCGAAAACGTCGAATCTTGGGTGATCCATATAGAAAGTCGCCTATTGACCATCCACGCCTTCGCTCCGTTCAAAACGAATCTGATTAGCTGACATGGTGCTGGGCTAATGGACGACCGTACCATTTGCGATAACGTCGTCTAGAATCAGATTTGCAGAATTGCTGCTGTCTGCTACGGCGAAATTCGTTGGCTTGCTTCCTGCATCATTTGTACTCGTCCCCAGATGAAAAACTTTTTGGTCGATCCTGAGATTTCGATCGTGCATATCGCGTGGTGAGACTTCGATGAGGCGGAAATCCCCAAACTCCTTAGCCGCCAAGGATGCAACGTTCGATATGGCCTGCACGCCGAAATTGACGCTGCCCCGTGTGGTCACAAGCCGAACTTCAACGTCTCTAGCCAGAGACCGCAGGTAGAGCGGAAAGAAGTCAGGATCGAGGTATCTGTCAAAGTAGTGGACGCGAGTGCGCGCCGCGTTTATTGCGTCCGCAATCTTGAGATAGGTTGAAAACGGCGTGCCAGCGGCAAGTAGCTGCGATTCCCATTCAATAGGAATCTTGTCGATGGCATCGATGATGTCCTTCTCACACTTCAGGACATATCGTTGGAGACTCTCCTGTCGGTTTTGGTCGTTATCTGGGAAATGCTTGGCAAGATGTCCTGTCTGTCGAACTATCCCTTTCGCGATCCCGATGATGTCGTTGACTTCGATGTTGAATGCATAGTCACCAAATCGCGCGAACTGTTGGGACTCTTTAACCCAAGCTTGTAGGTCCGGATACAACTTCGCTTCAAGAAGCCGGTAATCTGGCCCGGTAGCTGGCGCGGACCTAAACGCAAGATCCTTGATTGGCGCGATGAGCATTCCAAAGTGAAGGATTAAGGAAGTTCTTTCAGCTGCCTTGACTGACATGAGTGCCCCGTGGTCGGAAAACGGTTGACGTATTGATCGCGATCGTCCTGCTCTGTTCGGTAGTGTATTATTTGTACGGTAGGTGGAGAATGTCCCAGACATCCCTAAAATTCTGCGAAGCAAATCTTCTACAGACCAATACTGACATCGTGTGCCGCTTGAGCCCCCAAAACTATCTCCGGATTCATCGACCGGTAGATCATCCGCCCGCGAACTTCCGCCGGCAGCATGGGCATTCACCCTCAATTCCCTGTGGTAGAGCCATGAAAGCGGAAGGCTGAGGGATCGTCATAATTGCTTTAAATGCCAATGGATCTCGATGAGCGTAGTGCCGGTAGGTGACGCCGCTGACAGAGTGACCGAGGATTTCGATGGAAGACTCGGGCATGTGTTCGTCATAGTACGTCGCGCAGGTCTTGCGGAGGTCCTTCAGCAGCCAGTCTTTGGCAACGCCGGTTTCAATGTCGACTTTATCGCGAATCCCGGCGAGGGCGATCAACCGTTTGAAGACCGCGTTGGGCCTCGCAGTTCCACCCACGAAGACCGGTTCCTCTGGTACGAGCGTCGGAGGTTCAAGCCGACGCAAATGTGCGTGAACCGCTCGATTCATCGGCCGATAGAACGATTTGTTCGTTTTAACTCGTCGATAGAATAGCCATCCATAGCGAGATCGAAGCTTAGATTGTCGATCGGGCGATTCATGGCTCCAGAAAACGTGCCGCCATAAGAGCGGTTCGTGAGTTGTTTTGGTCTTCCAGATAGTACCCGTGTCCAGGCCATAGTTAAAGAAAAGAACGATTGCGGATCGCCAGTACTGGCCAAAAGAGTGCGGTTGCTTCCACGCGCGTGGTCGGCGCATCTGGTACGTGGCAAAGTAGAGTGCGTTCAGTTCCGCCTTGCTCAGATACTGACGACCAGCGACATCGCGTTGCGGACGCGGCTTTGGGAATCGCGGAAGCGATTCAATGATGTCGTTTTCCCATGCCCATGCGGCGACAGCGCGGACATGATCACGTGCCTTGTTCGATGTCCGCTCCGGATTCTCACCTCCTTGTTCAATCGCATCGTCATAAACCCAATCCAGGAAATCCCGAATGCTTGATCGGGATAGCTGTTCCAGAGGAATCTCTTGCCCCCAACTGATCCACTTTCTCACGGTGGCTTTGTATTCGTCGCTTGTGCCTTTCGAGTGCTTTTTGGCTTTGCAATAGCGTTGGACAGCGGATAGAAACTTTGTCGACATCTGGAGAATCTCCTGCGTTGCCGTCGACTACCTCCAGTAGGCTCCACTCGACGTGCTACGGGGCTGAATGCTCCTTGCTCGACTTCCGAATCTGGGAATGGAAATGTGACTTTCCAGGATAGTTCGAGCAAACGCGACGGATCCCGGTCGATGAAACCGGAGCATGCAGATAGTTGTTTAGGACGGTTCGACATGAGCGACTTCGACGCGGGTTCGGATCTGGCGACGAGCCGCTCTTAGCACGCCACCGTTTTGATGCTCGACTGATCGGCTCTCGGTTGCATAAAACCGCACTCAGTTGATTTGGCAACCTGACGTTCGTGGCTTCGGGCTTTTCGACCGACGATTCGAAGCACCAGTTGCTTGCACTCGTAGGAGTGATGACCGAAGCGGTTTGAAACATGTGCCGCGTCCCGAGGTCGCACGCTCTCGTCGCGCCGTCAACCAGACGACACCAGACATGGTAGCGTCTCAGCCGCGAAGGCTTAGATCTACTTCGGCCGTGGGCCATCATCCGCATCTCATGCGGCATCCCCGTCAGGAGCTTATCGAACGTCTCACCCCTAACGTTGCGGAAGGGCCTGTTACCATGTGACGTTCAACTGCGCACCTACAGGTTTTCCATGCTTCCCGTTCAGTCTGTCGCGGTTGGTGATCCGAGATCTCTTCCGCCACGAACGCGACGCTACCATAATATGCCGCATGCGCAAACTCCTGCACTCAGTCAGAGGATACGAACATGCCGTACGAAAACGAGGCAGCACTTCGTGATCAGATTGCCAACAATCTCACTGATCTAGAAGATGGCCTGAACTTGATCGACACCGAATACCCTCTTCAATCACGTGACGGAGCGGGCGGAAGAATCGACATTCTCGCCCGAGACCGTTCCGGGCAGACCGTGATAATTGAGCTAAAGCGGAGTAACGCAACAGCTCGCCAAGCTCTACACGAGCTAAGTAAGTACATTACGTTAATGCAGGAGCAAGAAGGCCTTGCGCGCGGCGAGTTGCGATGCCTGCTATTGTCTACCGATTGGCACGAACTGCTCGTTCCTTATTCTTACTTCCGTGACGTAGCCGACGTTGATGTCGAGGGGAAGCGTCTGATCGTTGGACAGGACGACAAACTCAATTATGAGGATGTCGCACCGCTTGACGTCCGAGATCTCCCAACGTTCTCACCAGAATTCGACCTCTTTGTCTACGATGCCGCGACGGAGTGTGAAAAACACGTTGCATTGATGGACGAGCGAGCCAAGCAGTTGCCATTCTTGGCTGCAGCGGTCGTGCTTCTAAAGCCCAAAGAGGACAGTGCGTTAGAGTCATCGTTGCGCCGCAGCATCGTGTGTCTTTGGCGCATCCATGATTGCCATCATGCATCTGTCGAGACGATCTGCGGGTTCAAGATCGGCCACCTCTATCCTTATGCGTTTCCGGGCTGGGAATTGGAGTGTGACGTGCTGTTTTGGCTTGCTTCGGAGGATACTCAGTTAGGCTTCCCTGGAACTGCCGAACAACAAAGAGGCACGGCTGAGAAGGTGGACAACTTGCTAGAACATTGGGAGCCATACAACCTGGTTCACCTCGGTCGGTTGCCAAACGGGCGTACCCTGAACGACGCGGAGCGTGTCGTTCAGCTCCTACGAGGACAACGTTCTCGTCTCCCGTTGGGCCGGCGAAGTCCCAGGTCTCTCAACGACACGGTTGTTTCCACTCAGGCGAAGTCCTGGACTGCGGCAACGACTGTCTTCTTGGAGTTCATTCAAGACGTTCCCGTGTGGCACGAGGCAGCTCGCAGCTTCATCACATCGTTCACCGACACAAGTGAGGCAGTGCAGCTGTCTATTCAAGCTTCTAAACATAAGCACGTCTTCTACGCGATTTACCAGGCAAGAGAGCATGCCAAGGCGGCACTCTCGTGGTTCAAGCTTGTTGCTCGAAACGTCCAGGGAGATTTTGTCGACGGATTAGTTGGCGACTTGGAATTGCCCACGAAAAGTTGACAGTGGACCGGTCTTAACGGGAAAGTAAATGGTGCGTCCTGTGGATCAGGATTCACCGACGAGTAACGGTTTTTTGACGGCTTGCTCGAAGTCGATGGGACTCTGATAGCCAAGTGAGGAGTGCAAGCGAAGAGGGTTATAAAAACATTAGATGTTATCGGACACGCCGCGTGTGGCCTGTTCGTGTGTGTCGTAGATTTGTTGGGCCTCTTCTGTCTTGTAGCTTTTGAAGAACGATTCCATCGGAGCATTGTCGTAACAGTTGCCACGACGACTCATGCTCTGAATAAGTCCATG
>NZ_JBFHFD010000528.1:0-6096 GCF_041583735.1 Novipirellula sp. | reverse complement strand
CCTTTCCAGGCAGCCTGAACGACGTCACGTCACCTAAACACAAATAATCCACAAGCCGATATTTAAGGCCTTGTCCATAAGAGCCATCGCTATCGGTCTGCCCGCACCCAGCAAATTACCGGATGCCGTTTTCGGAGCAGGTTCACGGAATCACCACCGGTTGGCTGTCTCTGAGCAACGTTTGCTGCTTGACGGGCATGATCACCACGTCGCCGGCGGCCAGCCCTTCGCGGACTTCGACCGTATCGCGACCGCGGATCCCCAGCGTGAGCGGCCGCCATGTTGCGTGCCCATCGACAAGGACAAACACGCCGCTGTCATGGGGTTGCTGGACGAGAAATTCGGTTGGCAAGACCACGGCATCCGCCACCTCGTCCGCTTTGATAAACACTTCGGCTCGCTGGCCGACGGCCCAGTTTTTGGGCAGTTCCAGGACACTTACCTCGACAATGAACTCACGCGTTTCGCGGTCGGCTTCCCGTCCCAGTCGTGCAACCGATCCGGGAAAGGACCGTTCGGGCTGCGAGCGAAATACGACCCGCGCGGACTGTTGTTCGGCCAGTCGAGCCATCTCGGTTTCGTCAACCCAAGCGCGGATCCACAACTCGTCGGTGGATATCAACGTTAGGATCAAACCACCAGGAGCGACAATGTCGCCCGGTTCTCGATGGCGGCGAACGATCAGCCCATCAAACGGCGCCAGGATTTCCATATCACGCAATCTCGCGCGATGATACTGCAGCGTTTTCTCGGCAGCGACCAGTTCGGTTTGGCCCTCGACAATCGCCGCTTCGGCTCGCGACACCCCCGACTCTGCCACCGCCAACGTCTCGACGGCCTTGTCAACATCGTCTCGACTGACGGCGTTCTGTGAGACCAACGTTTGAGTTCGGTCGTGACTCTTCTTCGCTTGATCGTAGACGGCGACCGAACGATTTTTGTCGGTGGTCAGACGAGTGATGGCCGCCGAGGCGGCATCGACGTTGGCCTGAGCGATTGCCACCTGCTGCTTCCATTCCTCGTCATCCAGTCGCACTAACAAATCGCCGGCCGTCACACGATCCCCTTGATCGACCATCAACTCCACCACGCGGCCGGATATTTTGGGGCTAACGGTCGCTCCCACGCGAGCTTCCAGCGTTCCAGTGCCCATCACTTCGGCAACAATCTCGCCTCGCGCAGCGGTGTGGGCGAGAACGGGTACGGGCGCAAATCGCATCCAAAAAACACCGGCGGCGATGGCCGCAAGCACAGCCAACCCTTTCAGCAACCGCCAGGGCCAGCCTTTGAAAACATTCCCAATCTTATTCATGCCAATCTAGATGTAGTTCGAGTGAGCCAACGCCTAATGCCACTAGGCCGATCGTTTACTTGCCCAGCGGCACGTAGGCGTAGCCTTCGGTTTGCAAATTGACCAGAGAGGTCAGGGCCGACACGGCGACGTCGGCAAACACCACGACCTGGTCCGGCTTGGCCTTGCTACCGATCAGCGACTGGCCGCAAACGAAGATCTGAACGTCGGCTTCGTGCAGTGCCTGTAAACAATCGAGATTGGGATTGCCTTTGGTTTGAAAACGAGCGGCATAGGCGTCATCGTTCAAAATGGTCAACGTCGCATCGCCGTGAAGGACAACGGCGATTTCGACCTGGGCCGGCTTCTTGCCAGCACCGCGGTAGATGTTGACAAAGCGAGCGACCTTATCCAGCGCAGAGTTCAGCTTGTCCGGCTCGCCGCCTTGTGTGACATCGACAACGATGCGGCTGCCGTCGCGAGGTTGCTGCGTGGCGTCCGGCAGCGAGACGACTTTGCCATACTTGGCGATCGCCGGGTGCGAATACTTGGGCGGATCCGCCGCAACCTCTTCTGGCACGGGATGATTCTTCATGGCTTCCGGGAACCCTTTGGCAACAAAACCAGAGACAGCTTGGGCGTGAGCTTTGATTAATTTTACGACATACGGGTCATCCGATGTTTCAGTGACGCGAACGCCCTTGTCCGTATCGACGCGGACCATTTTGATTTGATCGGTATGGCGAAAAATCTCCGCGAACAACGGGTCGCGCATGCGAATCGGCTTGCTCTCTTCGACCCGGTACTGCATCCAACGAACGTGTTCTTGGATCTTCGCCGCAATGGCAGGGTCGTCCGATTCGGTCAGGGTTTCGACGCCACTGGGAAGCTGTCGGACGGTCCGTGTGATCTGTTCGTGGTTTGTCAGCAAGAAATGAAACAACTGGCGGTCTTCGTCGTGACGTTCATCGTGGCCGTGTTGACCACCTTGGCCGCCCTGGCCAAAACCGCGACCATTTCCGGGGCCACGCTGGGCGTCGGCGATTCCGCTCAGCAGCGTCGCCATTAACAACGGTACGACAAAGGGGGCAAGGTAGCGACGGATCATGGTGTGCGATTCTCTGGTGGTCGTAAACGATAAATTAGTTCGGTCACCCGCTAAGGATCACCCGGGAGACGATCACGCGTGTACGGAGCGACCGTCTATCACCCAATGCCATCTGCTTTGACACCAAACGCGTGGTGTTTATAGCGGAGCGGCGCAAGCCGCCCGGTCTAAATCGAACGTTTTTATTAGCTCCCACCGGGCGGCTCGCGCCGCACCGCTACCAAAGTAGACGGCCTTGGCCAATCGCCAGCGATCTGCACGTGGCGTTCCAGTAAAATTCCTTTTTTTCGTTATCCCCTGTCCGATCCGCTGAAGTCCTAGGCGTTTACTCTGCCATCAACGTCGCCATTTTGGCAAAAACAGCGGCGATCCGCGATTTGGACGACGGAGCGACTCGCGTGTCGCGTGTCGCGGGGACGAATTCACCGTCCCAAGCATCGAAACCGCCATCCCAAAGTGATTCATCATTGTGTGCGGATCCGACCCAATGAGTGGAATTTTGTGCATCCAAGTCGCACGGCCATCGCATCGAAGTGGCTTTGAGCGATGGGGGCAAAATGGAATGGACCGGCGAAAGCGAGTGGGGCAGGGAAAGAAATTTCTAGCGTAAGCTCCATCACAGCCGTTCCTTCGCGCAATCTTCACAATCCCAACATCTGATTTTCGCCAAGCTTTTACATAATCCCACTCGATCAACCGATCGCAGGGTTTTGCTTTTCTTCCTGCGCGAGCATGGAACGATTGTCGCTTCCACTCACTCCTCTGGTTTTTTGCTGGTACAAAAAATGACCTGTAAAACGGGCCTGATTCGATCTTTTTTGAGCATTGGAATTGCAACATTGGGTTTGGGCGGAGCTGCGGTCCACGCGGCAACGCCTACGATTGAACTGGTGGGAAAAGTCGCGATCGATGGCGATCAACACGACCTCAGCCACGATGACAAACCGCTTGAAGACGGCTCGCCATCGAATCAATTTGGCGGCCTGTCGGGAATCGAATACACCGGCATCGGCAACCGATTCTTGCTGCTTGCCGATCGTGGGGCGGGCGATGGCGAAGTTAGCTATCAGTGCCGCTACCACGAAGCGGATATCACCGTCGACCCGACATCACAATCCATCGCCTTCGCGCTAAAGACGACGCGAATGCTCAGCACGCCCACCGGCGAACCGCTTGTCGGTTCGATCGAAGCCCACGAAAAGTGTCTGAATTCCCCAACCCCACATCCCGTTTGGACCGCGTTTGATCCTGAGAGTGTACGAATGCTGCCCGATAAATCGTTGTTGATCAGCGACGAGTATGGGCCTCATATTGTTGTCGTTGACGAGTCGGGACGGATCTCGAACGAATTCACGGTGCCCGACAAGTTCCGGTTGCGAGCGGTGGAAGACGGCGTCTTTACCAAAGGGGTTTACAGCAACCGCGGGCTCGAAGGAATCGCCGTCACCCCGAGTGGCAGTCGCATGATTGCTCTTCCGCAAAGCCCGCTGATCCAAGACGCCGTGATCGAAAATGGATATTGCATTGGACTGAATTGCCGCTGCGTGGTCTTTGACGGCAATCACAACTGCATCCGCGAAATCGTCTACCAATTGGACAATCTTGCCAGCGGAACGAGCGAGATCTTGGCGGTCGACGAAGATCGTTTTCTTGTGCTTGAACGTGATAGCAAGGCAGGCCGCGAAGCCAAGACGAAAGCGATCTTCTTGATCGACACCGCCGAGGCCACGGACGTGACTCGAATTGAATCGCTGCCGAAAACGGACTTGCCGTCGTCGGTGACCCCGGCACACAAGAGCCTCTTTATCGATTTGCTCGACCCCAAATTTGGACTGGGAGGCGAACACGCTCACGAGAAACCCGAAGGTCTGTGCTGGGGGCCTCGCTTGGCCGATGGTCGCCGCACGCTATGGGTGTGCTGTGACAACGATTTCGAGAAGTCGATCCAAACCGAAATCTATTGCTTCGCCATCGACGGATTGGACCGCTAAGGACGTCGATTTTACAAGCGACGTCTTGGGTCGTCGCGGAACTCGTGCGTGAGTTTCGACTTGTTCGGCGATTCACGAATAGTCTTGAGGACTTTCGCTTGCGGGGATTGCGGGGCGGTTAGGCGGCGCGACGAATGGCTTCGTCGCGGTGGCCTAGCACGTTCTCTCCGATCCAAGTGGCTGCTTTTGCGGTGGCACCGCCGCCAGCGTGTTGGTGACACAGTTCGTCAATCGTTTTGAGTGTTTGACGGTAGTAAAACTCGTCGTGCAGCATCGCGCCGACCGATTGCGTCAGAAAATCGACCGCCGGCTGAGTGGACCCGACCGAGATGAACTCGGGAAAGACTTTGCGGGGACTCATCAAGTTTGGCAGCGTGATCGAGTCGAGCTTGACGACCATCTTGGCGAACGCGTACAGAAACCGGCCGATCCGGTAGGTGACCGCTGCAGGGGTTCGCCGCGCCATCAACTCTAAACTGACCGAACCGCTGACCATCATCGCACACCGTGCCGCTTCGATCACTTCGCTGGTGCGATCGACGTAGAATTCGATCGGCAGATCGGCATCCGCAGCGGTCAATTGGTTGCGACACCATAAGCAGTGACGATCGCGATAGGCTGCAACCAGGAATTTTGCGGACGGCTCGGACTTGGCTAATTGACGAATCGACTCGAGCATCACGGGCCAAGTGCGATGCACTTCATGAGTCCGCGACCCCGGCAGAACGGCAACAAGCTGATCGCCTGATTCGGTTTGTTTAGCAAATCGCGATAGCAATTGCTCGTCGAGCTCCGCCAACGCGACCGCATCAAAGAACGGGTGCCCGACGTAGGTGGCGGGGATGTTGTGTTTGGTAAAGTAGGTCTGTTCGACCGGCAAGACAGTCAACACATGATCGACCAGCCGACGCATCTTGCGTACTCGCCAACCGCCCCAGGCCCACAATTGAGGCGGGCAGTAGTAGTAGACTGGAATGCCGTAGCGTTTGGCGCGTTTGGCGATGTGCCAATTGAACCCGGGAAAATCGACCAACACGACCGCATCGATCTGCCCCGACTTGAAAATCGCTTCGGCTTGATCGGCAAAGCCAAAGAACTCACGCAGTTTTGGCAAGACTTCGAGGATCCCCACCACAGCGTGCTTGGTCAGATCCAATTCGATTTCGCAGCCGGCGGCCTGCATCGCCTCGCCACCGAAACCGGTCGTTTGGATCTCGGGAAACGATTGCTTCAAATGAGTGATCAAGCGAGCGGCATGCTGGTCGCCACTGGGTTCACCAACAGAAAAGAAGATGCGTTTGGACATGTCTTCGGAGCGGGGTTGGTGATACGACGTGGTCCCATGGGATCCGTACAGCGTGCAATTTTTCGATAGGCATAGCTAGAAAATTAGCGAGACAGAGTCAATGTGAATATTTGGCTCCCGTATTTTCCGCTTCGCACGATCACAGCTCGAAACGTCCGTCTGGAAACCGCAAGAATGACGACAGGACATGTTGTCGGCCGACACGTGGCGAACTCTGCGGGGCCGCGGTCCGACTTGCGTTGATTGCTAGCAAACATTATTTGAGAGCAAAAAAAAACGACCCGGTCAGGGAAAATTCCCAGACCGGGTCGTTTAGGTCACGTCTAATAGCTTAGTGGGCTACCTTTGTAAGCATTTTTCAGCGAACGTAGCTTGCACTTGCTTGAATGACGCGACGCTT
>NZ_JBFHFD010000527.1:0-6097 GCF_041583735.1 Novipirellula sp. | reverse complement strand
TGCTTACACGTATGGAAATTGCCCTATCGTCGTTTTCCACGGCAAATCGCAACCCGACGCGTCAGCGAGGGACCGAGTGAAGTTAAAGAATCCCTCGCTGATGCGTCGAGTTGTGATAAGAACGCAACTTCGAAACTGACGCGTCGGGTTGTGAAAGATGCGCAAATTTAAGAACTGCCGCATGGGATTGCGTGCTGTCGCCGGTGTTGCGGCGAGTGGAACACGCCATCAAACGTTCCGCTTTCGGACTCCGATGCCGGGCAAGTCGCTGAGGGTCAACTTGCCGTCGATTACCTTCACTCCCTCGTAGAGATCGTTGGTAATTAGCAGGTTCCCATCGAGATCGGCCCAGTCCACGAGCGGCGACAATTGTGCGGCCGCCGACACGGCACAAGACGTTTCCGTCATGCATCCCATCATCAACTTCATGTCCAATGCTCGGGCCACGGTGATCATCTTTTGAGCCTCGCGCAAGCCGGTGCTCTTCATCAGCTTGATATTGATTCCGGAATACACGCCTTGAAAGTCGGCCACGTCACCCAGACGCTGAAACGCCTCGTCGGCAATGATGGGAAGCGGGCTTTTGGATGTCAGCCAAGCCAAATCATCAACGGCGGTCTTGGCCAGCGGTTGCTCCACAAACTCCGTCCCCTGCTCGGCCAACCAGTGCACCATCTCCAACGCTTGGTGCTTATCGCTCCAACCCTGGTTTACATCAACATAGATGGGCACGTCCGTCACCGAACGCACCGCTTCGATCATTTCCCGGTCGTTGCCTCCGCCTAGCTTGACTTTCAACACCTTGAACCGGGCAGCCTCCTTCGTCTTCAGCTTGACCATTTCAGGAGTGTCGATCCCGATGGTAAACGAGGTCATGGGGGTGTTTGCCGGATTGATCCCCCATAACTTGTGCAGCGGCTTGTCGACCAACTTGCCAAGCAGATCATGCAGGGCAATATCGACACAGGCTTTTGCCGCGCGGTTGCCTTCGTCCAACGCGTCGACATAGGCGAGAATATCGTCCAGCAGAAAAGGGTCCTTGAACTGCTCCAACTTCACCTTGCTGAGGAATCGCATCACCGACTGCTGCGACTCGCCCAAGTAGGGAGGCATGGATGCTTCCCCATACCCCGTCAATCCCTCGTACTGAATCTCGGCAAGCACCACGGGCGTTGTTTTTCGAGAGTTTCCAGCGACGGTAAAGGTGTGCTCTAGCTGCAACTCGTAGGGCCTGAAGCTCAGCTTCATTTTCCCGTTGCCAATCGATGCCGGCACCGCCGATGCCGGGTTATCCTTTGCAGTGCACTTGGTCTGTGGCAATGCAGCCGCCAGCGAGGTCACTCCCAGACCGCTCAGAAAGGCTCGTCGTCCGCTCTTCATTCTCCACTCCTGATGATTTCGTTGTAAAAGGCATTCTTTGCCGTGGGCTGGAAACCTTCATAGGGCTCGCCCAAAATCCTAATCGCTTTCACAAACATCGCGGGGTAGCTCTCGATGAAATTGGGTTGGGTGCTGTCCATGCTGTTGATGCTGACTCGTTCCCGGTAACCGGCTGAGTGAATGTATTCGCCTCCGCCGATGTACATGGCCACATGGCTTACCTTCTCTTTAGCTGCAGCCGATGCTTTTCTGCCAAAGAACAGCAGATCCCCCGGTTCCAGAGCGTCCGAAACAAAGTCGGTGGTCAGTTCCCTACCGATCATGGCCTGCATGTTTGCGTCGCGTGGCAACAGCATGCCGTTCATGAAATAGACATTGCATATCAGTCCACTGCAATCAATGTTCTTGGACGACGTGCCTCCCCACAGATAAGGAATCCCATGGAACTTCAGAGCGGTCCGAACAAGACTATCCTGCACGGTCGTTTGATGAAAAATCGCCTCCGCCGAGACCAGCTCGCGACTCTCCACCCACCCTCGACGTCCATCGGGGTACAGGACCTGGGTGAAGCCAGCCTGTTGCGAGACTTTGCACACGATGTTCCCGATCACGAGGTCGCTGACCGGCAACGACTCGACATTTGGGGCACTGTAAGACCGTCCCGACTGGACCGTATAAATGACCTTTTCGGACTCTTTGTACGCCGTCAGTTCTTGTTGATTGACACGCTGCACCTCGGCGATATTCACCCAGCCGATGTATCCGTCGGGAAGTTGGATCAGACTCTTGCCACGCTCTGATTTCAGGATCCGCACGGGGGTGCCCAACAGGGCCTGAGTCACAAGTTCCTTGGTGCTGCTGGGTTCGCGACGCAAATGGATCACTGAATTATTCACCAGAGCATTGACGATGGTTCCCGTGTCCTTTTCAGGAAGTAACACCAATTGGTTGACCACCTCGGGAAACTGCTTCTCAAGTGCTTGCTGGACCGCATCAAACGTTTTCTGGTTGGACAGGCTCCCTCGTACCTGCAAGGTCCCTTGCGCTGCATGAACCTGAACATCCCAAAGTTCGATTCGAGAATCAGGTGCATGCGTCTTGCGTAGTGAGTCCAACAGTTCATTTAGCTCTGAAATCGTGGGCGTCGCTGGGGAAGCAAACGAACAAGCGAGCAATAGCGGCAACAACACGATCATCAACATTCTTCCGCGAGCTTGGGGTGGGAAAACGATTTTCCTCGCTGTGGCAATTCCGTGGGCCAGCGAGGTTGGACATGGGAAGGTGTGAAGTTTTACATCCAGTGGCGAGGACTAAGAGCTATCAAGGTGGGTGGTGGGCCAGCTCTATCGACGACCGAAGGATCCCGAGTCGGTCGGTTCAGGCGAAGTCCATTTTATACCGGCGGCAATCGCCGTGCGCGCCCCGAGGAAACAAACACAGATGACTGCCGTCGCCGTCTCCGTTGGCCGTTCTCGTCGCCATTGCGGCGGCCATTAGGTGAATTGGAGCCACCTGAATTTTTTTTCCGAGTGGACACCTTTTTGTGAGACTGTGACAGCCGCTGTAGAAAGTCGTCCTTCCCAAGTGGATACGTCGGTGGCGGTCAAACAGAGCGGCTACCGGCGTTGCTTTCCCCCCACTTCTCTGCAGTAGGTGCATACATGGAAAATTTCTTTGGACGATGGGCCGAGGGCCGTCACGCCGCCAACCGCAAAGCTTCCACAGCAAAGAAGAAGGGGCATAAACGCAAAAGCACTCGGCGACGTCTGAAGACGGAGTCCTTGGAGGCCCGACAGTTGTTGGCCGCCAATCTCTTCAACAACGACGTCATGGTTGAAGATTTGCACCAAGAGGGGGTGCCACCAGCGGTCGAATCACTGTCTAATATCAATCGCATGCACCGGCGCTCCGACAGCGGCGGATTGCACAAACACGACCGCCATGAGATCCCAGATTCCAATGATGACGTTGACGTTCCGTCAGACGAGACGGATGACGTGCCCAGCGATCTTCCCACCGACACGTCAATCGAGGGGCTGCCGACCGAATACCGGTCCATCGACGGGTCGGGCAACAATCTTGAAAACACCGAACTTGGCACCGCGGGTACCCAACTCACTCGCATCGCGGACAGCGACTATGCGGACGGAATCTCGGAGCCTGCCGGTGAAGACCGCCCCAGTGCACGGGAGATCAGCAATGTGCTGGCGACCGACGAAAGCCTGATCAACGATCGCGACTTGTCCGCATTCGTCTATGCGTGGGGCCAATTCATCGACCACGACATCTCGCGTACGCCTACGGGGGAAGAGTCGTTTGATATCGAAGTCCCTACGGGCGATGAATACTTTGATCCCTTCGCAACGGGAACCGAGACCATTTCGCTGACCCGATCGGCTTACGATCCCGAAACCGGCACCGATTCCGCTCGCGAACAGATCAACGCCATCACCACTTGGATCGACGGTTCGGTGATTTATGGATCCGACGACGCAACCGCGATGGCGTTGAGGACGCTTTCAGGCGGCCAATTGAAGACGAGTGAAGGCGATTTGTTGCCGTACAACAACGACGAAACGTTTCCCGACGGAACGCTTCCGATGGACAATGATGCTGGAATTGTTCCCGACGACGAATTGTTTGCCGCAGGAGACGTACGGGCGAACGAGAACATCGAACTGACCGCCCTGCAAACGTTGTTCGTGCGAGAACACAACCGGCTTGCGGACGAAATTGCAGCTGCCGATCCAACGCTGACCGACGAAGAAATCTATCAGCAAGCGCGTGCGATTGTGGTCGCTGAACTGCAAGCAATCACCTACAACGAATGGCTTCCGGCGGTCTTAGGCGAAGACGCGCTCAGCGAATACGAAGGCTACGATTCGTCCGTTGACCCCACCATTGCCAACGAGTTCTCGACCGCCGCGTTCCGATTCGGACATAGCTTGCTTGGCGATGATGTCGAGTTTTTGGACAACGAGGGAAACGCCATCGCAGAAGAGATTCCGCTGAGCCAAGCGTTTTCAAACCCCGAAGCGGTCTCGGAAAATGGAATCGATTCCATCATCAAGTATTTGACCGCCGACCCATCTTCGGAATTGGATATTCAGGTCGTCGACAGCGTCCGCAATTTCTTGTTTGGTCCTCCCGGATCGGGCGGGTTCGACTTAGTGAGTTTGAACATTCAGCGTGGCAGGGACCATGGATTGTCGGACTACAACTCGACGCGGGTCGCTTACGGATTGGATCCAGTCGAAAGCTTTGCCGACATCACATCGGACCCGGATCTGCAAGCCAAGCTGGAGCAACTCTACGGCACGGTCGATGATATCGACCTGTGGGTGGGCGGATTGGCCGAAGACCATGTCGACGGCGCCAGTGTCGGTGAAACGTTCCAAACCATCATCACGGACCAATTCGAGCGGCTTCGCGACGCCGATCGTTTCTGGTACCAAAACACCTTCTCAGGATCAGCGTTGGCAGAAATCGAAAGCACGACGCTGTCCGACATCATCGAGCGAAATACGGATCTAACCGATCTGCAAGAGGACGTGTTCTTCTTCAGCGCTTCGATTTCAGGCACAGTCACCATGGATGAAACCGCCCAGCAAAACAATCGCGATGGCCGAACCAAATCCAATGGCAACGACAAGTCCAAGGGCGGTGATAACAGCGAAGGGATCGCGGGACAGGTGATCCAGTTGGTCAGTGAAGGGGAAATCGTTGCTGAAACGACAACCGATTCCGACGGCAACTACAGCTTCGACGTCCAAGACGGTCTGCGGACGGGCGAATATGAAATCTATCTGGTTTCGCAAATCGACGACGTCGCCACGACGATCGCGGTGGAGGAGATTGCGATTACCACCGGGGACGTCCATTTGGAGAATGTCGATTTTACGATCAGCGTCGATGACGGCGGCACAGGCTCGGACCGTGGCGACAAACCCCAACGCTCTGGATCAGGCCGCGACTCGGGCCAACGATCCGACAGTGAACAACGTCGCGGTTCGGCTTCGGATAACGAGCAATCAGGCCGAGCGGATCAATCGCTGCAGCAGCCGCTGCGTCCCGATCTTGTCGATCCGTTCTTCAGTGGCCGAGACACCTCGTTTCGCAACCGGCAACGATAATGGCCGCTGACACGTTGCCCCTGCACTACGTCGAACGTTCCTTGCGACGGCGTGTTCGCTCGAGGGAAGACAGAAAGATTGGTGCGACAGAAAGATTGCTTACCGCAATGGTGCCTCTTCATTTTTCTGTCGTGGTAATATTCCTGTCGATAGAGATGCCTTTCTGAGGGCTGACATGGGGCGCCGTGCGTTCTTGAGTGGCCCCAAAGGATCATCTTGCGGTCCAGCCCCCGTCGACCGTCAATAGGCTACCGGTGACGTAGCTGGACGCGGGACTGGCGAGAAACAACGCGGCCCCCTGAATCTCGCTTAGCTCTCCCCAGCGCCGCAGTGCCGTCGCGCCAACGATGAATTGTTTGGCCTCCTCGGTTTCGGCGATTGGTACATTCATTGGTGTCAGAAACGGCCCGGGACAGATTGCGTTGACGGTGATTTTGTCCTGAGCAAACTCCAAACCGAGCGCCCGCGTCATTTGGACCACCGCCCCTTTACTGGTTGCGTAGGGCGTTCGATTGGCCAAGCCGACCAGCCCCAGGGTGCTGGCCATGTTGATGATCCGGCCGTACTGCGTCTGCTTCATCACC
>NZ_JBFHFD010000526.1:0-6107 GCF_041583735.1 Novipirellula sp. | reverse complement strand
TGCAAGCAGACCAAACCGGATTCCACTGCCGCTCGGTACCATCGATTGGTTCTTGCAATGGGCTTGTGCGGCGGACAACTCACCAATCGAATCGTTTCCGCAAACCTCCAGGATACCGGCCGAAGCGCGACCGAGCAACAAACGATTGATCACACCAGCGACGATCGGCGGACAGCGTGACCTGATTTCGTACTCGTACTCGTACTCGTACTCGACTGCAGTAGGGTGCCTCGCCTCGGGCTCAACGAAACCATCAGATTCGGTCGCCATGCAGCGCACCATCGCAACCATTTGGTGCAGCATTGCTTGCATCGCAGCATCGTCCTGGGCGGTGATGCCCTACGTATTCGTCAACGCTGGTGTCGAGTACAAGTACGAGTACCGGGCTGCGCCCTGAGTACGAGTACGATTCTGTGCAAGAACGTTGAAATTCACGGGGTGGCGGGATTTGATCATCCATTTCGAAACGCGCGGCCACCGCCACTCCCGTGCAATTCTCTGGTTCGCCGCGATTATGGTCCAATCCACCGGTCTGCAACACCATCGAGCACCTCCGCAATCCATGGCAGGGCGATTACCGATATACAACAAGTAAATAGCAACGCGAAGTGGGCAAGCCGGTATGGACTAGAGCGAAGTGTTGAATCTCGCGCTAGGCCACCCCAAATCGCACCAGCGACGAGTGACACAGGAATGAAAAGCATGAGTATCCAAGCACAAATTGTCGCGGCAACAAGAACAAGGTCAAGCCCGTTCACAGCACCATACCGGCCAACAAAGAGAAGGAGAGGGAACCCAACAACAGCGCCAAGATTCACGGCGAACAGCAACCTGAAAGCTGACAGTTTGGTCCATACCGTGTGTTGTTGAATCATGGCACAATTGCGATCGCACCGAATCCATTCGGCGAACGGTAGTGATCACGGGGTTGCGGCCAAATGTATCGAACTCATGGAACGGCAGTACCCGCAACTCCCGTTCATCACATGGTTCGTCGAGGCCGCAAATCCGATCGCTGGATGCCTACTTCCGTCAGGTCGCTTTTATGATGTACCGAGGGGGTCTCAAACCTCTAGTTTTGTTTCTGGTCCTACACTCCTATTTCGACACACAAAATTCACCCGATCTCTGGCTTTCTGACAGCTCCAGATCAGGCGAAGAACATTCGGTAAACCCCCACAGTAAATGCGAGAACTGAAAGAATACACAATCCCAAACCGCCAACAAGAAGTATGTAGCCCTTCAATACTGCCCCCCCACCAGCCAATTGACCATTGTCGTTTGCCATCAGCTTTTCAAGCTTTCGCGCCTTCGCTGTCTTTGTGGTAATCGAAGCCTGTCCGCTCGCAATCATTCCAAGGCTAAGAAATCCAACGAAGAGCGACAAACCAATCGTGCCCAGCGGCGAGAGTTGAGCGATCAGAATCATTCTTTGAGTCTCAGGTTAGGGGGAGAAATCTAATTCGACGAACGGATGTGATCAGCGGGCCGCTGCGAACGAGCATCAACTTCAAAAAACACGACTCCGCGACTCCGCGACTCCGTGTCCATCGCGTGGTTACGCCATTCTGTCAGGTTGGCTCACGCGCGTCCTTGAGAGAGCGATGAAGCAGCGAAAAACTCAGTATAGCGAAAGCGACCGTTGTGAAGCACATGCCGACGAGAAGCGGAGTCAATGAAAATGCATGTCCATAAGCCAAGGCGTCATGTTTCGGGTATGAGGGAGATGACGCGATCACTCGATTCATGTAGATGTAGTTGTGGAGCAGCCCTATCACACCGATAAACGCGGGGATAAACGTAAGCGGGATCAAGCACGCTGCGGACGCCGGCGAGCAGGGTCTGCGTAGTTGAGCAAGTGCGACGAGGAGTGCAAACGAGCCCGTTCCATAGATCGCTACTCCGTAAAACCAGCCAAGCGATTCGACCAGCCATCCTGCGATCGAATCAGGCTGGCGGGCACCCATCACGACCATTGTGAAGAAGGCAGCAAAAGCAGCGACCGCGAAGCAAAGCGTGAATAGAGAGATGCGGTTCAAGTTGTTGAGCGTGGGTGTGTCGCGTTCAAATCGCTGGCGCAACGATACGGATCACGCGGTCGCCGCGAGCGATCCTCCACTTCAACAAACACGACTCGGCGACTCGTAGTGCATCCGATTGGTTACCCCGCGTTTTTGCTTCGCACGATACCAACAATCAACCGATACTCCCATCTAGCGTTCGTTGACAACCATCTCAGACCGCTCGGTCTCGTGAAGCCTCTTAAAGAGGTTTACATTGTAGTTGATAAAATGTCGAACGGTTCGTCCGGGCGCTGTAGATGGAATAGGGTCTGTGGTGAACTGAACCTCAATTGGATGCTGTAACCGTAAATAATCTTCTAGAGTTGGAGTTCTAACCGTAGTTTTGAATCCAAAAGCGTGCACCGGTATTGGTGAACCTCCGTCTTCGATTCGCATGTTGAATTGGCTCAGCGCGTCTTGGAGATTTCGATCCCCACCAATCACCCTGGCGTCAGCGATCAAGTCACACAGTGCAGCGGCGTTCCGCGATGGTGTTGTCACAAGAGCAGTTGCAACGGCTGCCACACAAACAGTCGCGAGTAAGGTGCGCACTGTGAATGTCTTGGGAAGCCGTTTTCGCATTGCCTTTCCCTTTCGGATAACGACTCGGTTAACCGGGCCGCGGCCAACCAACGTTGATTTCAGAAACCGCGCGGCCCGCGGCTCCGGTTGTTATGTGCCTTCGTTGAACTGTCCAATTTGTACACGATCCGCGCCCAGTTGACCGAGTGCATCGAGCAGTTCTTCGAACGATTTGACAGGAGCCGTGCCAAGGTCAATCGACACCTGTGAGTAATCGTGCCCATCTTCAGGATCGGACAGAAAGTGAACCCCGCCGAGCAACTCATCATCAGCGGGATCCTTTTCTTGGAACCAACGGATGAACCAGTCGCGAATCGGTGTCCAATCAGCATTGGTTTTCAAGCCGAAGATCCGCAATTGCATCCAATTCCATTGAAACGGCCGCAAGTCAACGTTTAGTCTATTTGCCGGCCAATCAAACGCGATAGATTCGAAGGACAACATTCCTTCAGTGTCGATTCGGAGTGAATCGGACACAGCGCCGTTACGGATTACGAGCAGATCGCCACGCGATGGAAGTGCAAGTTCACCTTCAGTGACGACGTCACCATCTGCATTACAGAATGCGGGCTCATGCGTAACCGTTACGCCGTCAGTGCCGGAGTGCTCGTTGATCGCGTCAATGAAACGACTGACGTAATAGTCCCGGATTTGATCGAGGAATTGTCCAAGCACCGAGGAGTCTCCGGGCACATAACGACCGGCATAACCGGGCCGTCGCGATTGATTTTCCATTAGAAAACGCGCTGTCGGCGGCTCCGCGTTCATGCCTTTGTTACCCGTCGTTTTCGAGGTCGAAGGGGAGGATTCCGTAGTCGATGAGTTTGAAGCCAACTGACGCACCATCAAGGTGACGGAAGGTGGATTTCAAGCTCCGGATGTCATCCAAAGCTATCTTGTAGTTGAAGTAGCAAATTGGAGTAGTCCAACCATGACAGGTCTGACGCGATACGAATGTAGAACCGTGAGGCGAAGTGCAGTTGTTGTGATGCGTGACAACGTCTGCAGGTGACGTGTCGATATACGCCCAACCCTCAAAGTCGGTCAGTGAGAACGCCCGCGAAAGCAGCGCGATCACCTCATCTTCTCTGTCGGTTGAAAACGACAGTTGCGTATGCCAAGCCATTTCGATGTCCCCAAATGGCTCAGCCAAGTTTTGGTTGACGTAATCCCAAAACGTTGTTCCCGTATCGACAGGTTGTTCTTGACCGTAGACGAACTGCAGAACGGTGTTTTGGGGGCCAACCGCGAAAACAGCGTCCAGATCATCGTCTGTTGCGAAGGCGAACGTGTCGCCGGGCATCGATTGTTGCATTGTCGCAAAACGGTCGGCATTCTCGGGCAAGCGGTAGCAGACGTTCTGCGGAGCGCCAACGGTTTCCAGCCACGAACGCACGTCATCGGGTAACGCACGACCACACGCCTTCTCGACCGCAGCGATTTCCGCATCGCTTAGCGGTGTCGAAACGTAGTTGGACAATGTGTCGGATGAGAGCATCGTGTTTAGTCGGGTAACGCCACCGATGACCGAGCGGGGGCAAGTAAACTTTCCATCAGGAAGCGGCCGATCCCCCGCTTCGGTCCATCGGATTGTTACCCCGTCATCCGATGTCAAACAACGATTCCGCGTCATTCAATGCTCTGTCACGATTGAGACGAGTGAACGACTCTTTTTGAATTGGATGATCGAAGTCAGAGAAGCTGATGATCTTAAACCAGATTTTTCCAAAGGACCCGTTCTTGTCGAGTTCGATCATTACGGCAAGTATCTCGGCATACCACGTGTCACGGAACTCATTTCCGTCTTCCGTGAATTCACATGTGTCGGAATCAATTAGCAAGTTATGGTACTTCTCCGAAATCGCGTTAAGCCGTTCGAGAGACCCACCAAAGTCAGACGGAGGCAGATAGCCATCCCACTCCACATGACAGTATCGTCTATCCAACCAAGCCCTCGAACCAGAAACTTCGCCTTTGAGATTCGATTCACGACCAACACAGGTAATGAAATGCATACTCGAAAGGTCTTCTGACGGCTCGATCGCGAATCCATAAATGTCTTGATCCAAGACTAGCGTCGCGAGATGACTCGACAGCTCGTCCCGAAATGATTTCTTCCAGTCGTCTAAGTCTGATCTCAGTTCTGTTTGCATGAAGCTTGGTCCGTGCAGTATTTCGATTTTGCAGGGGTAACTATCTTTTTAACCCCGGGTCAGTTGGGTGATATAGTCGAATTCGACCTTATATCACTCGGTGAGTCCAGTGGTTTGGGTTATATCACTCGGCAACATCGGAGCGACGACGAAAATTTCGGTGTTGGAACTCGAGGAAAAAACGCCGCCCTATCGCGGATTCCTGGTAAACGACCGAACCTGGTTTACGCGGTCGCTACGCACTCGCCCAGCACGGCGGTGGATGCTACAGTGAGAGCCGAAATGGCTACACCTGCGGTCGTCCGTCCGCTGGATTACGGATGCGTGACGGGAGGCGGCCACGAAGGGAGGATGGGGCAGGATTAGAATGATTAAATTGACAGTTGTAAATTGAAGTGGGGGCCGAATGATAACGCGACTGGAAGTCTATCCCACATTGGCAGAGATGCTGGTAACAGGCTAGCAGCCTGTGCTACGTGCACCTTCGGTTACTTGGGTGGCACTCCGCTGAGGTCCACCGCAATAGCGAGAACGGATTATTGGCGATCCCAGTAGCAGTTGCAAGCGAATTCCCTGAGTTTTTCATTCGCCGCCTGAGCAGAAGGATGATGGTGGCCGTTTGCAGGTGGGCTGCCGATGAAGATCGGTGGGTTGGTGGGGCGAGGGGGCCGGTGGAGATTCAAACAAAGCAAGGAGTTTCGGCGGAGGTGGAGATTGCGAGGGAGGGGGAGAGATTGATAAGTGTAAATTTTAAAATGAATGCAGGTTACGGCTGGTCACCAATGGAGGAAATCGTTGAACAGGAGATAAGGGAGGGAACGGTGAAAGCGGTGGCTTGTGACTCTGTTTCCTCTGCTTGCTCCTGTTCAAATAAGTCCGAGCAACCGGCGTTTTTGCTGGCGGCGGAGAGCGGGTTGCTCGGGTGAGATTAGGATTAAGAGTACGATTAAGATTAAGAATTCAGTGCGGTGGGATCTTTGACAAGATCCACTACCGGAGGGTGGGGCTAGTGGGACCGGACGCGGGATTGATGCGCGGGGCGAGGGAGCTGGCGGCGGGGCCCTCACCCGGACGAGGCCTAAAGGGGCCCGTCCGACCTCTCCCGTGCTGCGCACAGGGAGAGGTGGCGGATGGTGGCAGTGACCGGTGATGGACGCTGCGTTTCCTGTCGCCCCTTTCGGGGCTTTTCATGCTCGATTTTTTCGTAACCCACGGCTTAGGCCGTGGGCTGCAGCATGCCGTCCCTGTCGGGACTTGGTGATGCTGGTTGTCGCGATTATTGCTGGCTGCGATTGCTAATCGCTTGCAG
>NZ_JBFHFD010000525.1:0-6111 GCF_041583735.1 Novipirellula sp. | reverse complement strand
TCCGCGTCGTTGTCCGCGGGGTTCACTTCGGCGTCCGCGGGCGCGGCCTTGCTCTGCGTCGGCTTGGTCACCGATGGTGGCTCTGCAGAGGCCCTGCCATCCGAGACAAAACAACAAGCCAGCAGCGTGGCAACCAAAACGAACGAGTACAGCAGCCTCGACATTTTCAATCCATTCGAGTTAAGGGAAACGCATACAAAGCGAGAACGATTCTAAGCGATTTGTGAGGTCTAAGTGTCTTTTAGCCCGTGAGCACCACGCAGGCAGATCAGGTCTTCGCTCCAGCGAGCGAACAGAGACCGCCGCTCATCTTCACAATCAAACACTCGGACGACGTTTATTTTGTGTCGAATGTCGTCTTTGACCAACCCGTATAGATCGTGATAAACCGGGGGTGGGTCTGCCATCTCGCTGTCCGCTTCGGGAGGGACGAGCCGAGCGGTCACATCGAAACGAAACACCTGCAGCCACCCCGGACGCTGGACCGCGACGATGCGAACGTTTCGAAACTTGGCGGTCTGGCCGTAGTAACCGTTCTCCGAAAGATGCTTTCGGATCGCCTCTTCCATATCGTGATCGCCGCACCAATTTTCCCAGCGCTGGCGGAGATGTTTCAGCCAAGTCAGCATACTGCGTCCTCTCCCTCCTCCGCCGGCAGCCCGTTTTTTTCCCGTGAGGCCCCGCGTCCAATGCCATCGATCGTCAGAAGACTTTATTCGATGGGCAAGTCAAAGTCGCCGGTCAGATCACGCCACACGCAGTGGATGTGATTGGCGGGATTCCCAGACGCATCGGCTTGTGTGTTGACAAACTCGATCAAAAAATCCTTGCCACGAATTCGGTAGTAGTGTCCGACGCCAGGCTTCAGAGCCCCCGCCCAGGCAAAGTAGACGCTTGACCAACCGTTGCTTTCGATCAAATCACGCCGCGCCCGCGATGTCTTTTCCGGAACCGCGTCTGCGTAGACACCGACCAACTTTTTCAGCAATTCAGCCTGTTTGGCATTGAGTTTGTCAAAGGGAATGCCTTCGGGCTCGCCCACTTTGGGTTGAGCCTCACCGGCGAACCGAATTTCAGCCAGTGCTTCCTCGGCGATCACAGCCGCTTGCTTTTGAGTATCGTTCAAGCTGTTGACCAACTCGAACCCGAGATCCTCTTCTTCGCGAAGCACGCGAGTCCCCTTGCCCAGCGGTCCTTCGACATCGGTCATGATCTTGGCAGGATTGGATGCGAAGAATTGAGGAGAGCTGTCGACCAACTCGCCGCCTCGGCAGCTGAAGTTCAGCGACATATGATGCCCTTCGAAACTGAGTCCCCACGGATCGGAATCGCTCGGGGTGCCAAAGATAGTGACATAGTATTTTTGGGGATCGCGACGTGTTTCGCTGCCGGGACCTTCGAGTTGGCGGAGCACTCCTTCGAGCAACATGATCTTGCTCGCCTTGCTGTACCCCGCTTCGCTCAGCGCGGAACGCAGCAGCCGAAGGGCCGCGGTACGCTGAGCCGTATTCATCTCTTTCAGTACAAGTCCTTTGCGAGTCGGCATGGGGATGAAGTGCCACGCGACACGCTCGGCCGAATCGTAGTCCATGGTCGCTTGCGCCACCTGTTTTTCGTCGAGCGTCTGTAAAAAGGCGTCGGCGAAGGTCTTCATCTGCATCCCTGGCGGGTCACTGACCTTCATACCGAAGAAGGTCGCGAGAGTCACGGAAACAGCCAGAAACACCGCGGCGGGGGCCGCAAAACGGAACGAACGCATGAAACGTCTCTTTCACAGGAGAGGGTGGGATTCGGGTGGGACGCCCACAGTGTAGTAGACATCGCCTCGAACCGCAAAATGGGCACCACGAGACCAAGACCCTCGACCTTGGCGGGGCCTCGTCCAGTGGCAGCGAGTGAAACGTCCCAACGAGCCCCGGCGGCATCCGTTACTGGCCTGCCAGACCTGAATCCGCAAACGCTTGGTCGACCACATGAGGCTGCAGCGGTCCGTAGGGGAGGGCAGTGGGGGGGGCGATCGAATCGATCGCCCTTGCAGCAAAGCGGCTCGCCGATCCAGGCCGGGAAAAATCAGAGCGTCCGACCAGCGAAACGGGAACATAGGCCTGCGGCGAAACTACCTCAACCTGCAGCCCGCCAGGCCACGGACAGGGCTCGTCATGGATCAGCGGACGGCCCCCCCAATGATTTGCCCACGACTCGCTCGATCGCTCATCGACTCGAGTCACGTGGGTCACGTTTTCACTGGCCCGCGCACGGATCTTGCCGTCACTGGCGTCCGCGCCAACGATGGGGGGCTCGGCTAACGAAATCTGGCCTTCGTTAAGCCGGACCTGCTGCAGGTCAATCTCAATCGGCTTGGGACTGGGGCGATCTTGTTTGACGGCAAAGCCAATATCGATCAGCCCTCCTTCATCATGAGCCACCGGTTTGGTCGAGTAAACAAACGCGACGATCGTCCCGGCGTGTTCGTCAACATTGGCAATCACCGTACCGCGGCCATTCCACACCGAACCGGCTTGGATTCGCGTCGCATCGGTAGTGACTTCGGCGGGGTCGAATTGAATTCGCACCTCCGCGGCTCTCACACCTTGAGCCCCCGAGACTTCGACGGGGGTAGAGACTTCGACCGCCGCCGAGATTTCCGGGACCGAGTCAACGATGGCACTCGGCATGGAAACGCTTGCCAACAAGCGTCTCGATTCCAATTGCTGAACACCCAATTTGCATGCTTTTGTCGCCATCCGTTGCCCACTGATTTGAATTGCGAATCAACCGCTCACCGCAGCTTTCTATGCAGTGGTTGGTAACGAAAACACAACTCAATTCGCAATGGCACTTGGGGCGTGATTCTAGTTTCACGCCGCGGCGTTGACACGGTCTACCAAAGCGTGTTGGTAGCAAACACCTGATCGACCGACTCGTATCCATCGCGGACCGAATCCTCTTTGCGATCCTCTTGATCACTCAATGACAACATGCTGTCAGCGGAGAATGAATCGGCAGCGGTCGATGGCAGCAAGACGGCTAATTCTCCTTCTGCTGATCGTGAAACGCTCGCCACAGAATCGGCCGAGGGGTTGGTGGTCACCGCCATGGTGTCGGCAGCGCTGGACGCGGATGCGATCGCGGCGGCAGCGGAGGCAACGGGCGAGGACGCGGCCACCGGTGCGACGCTTCCCGCCGTGGCGTCGACATTGATCTGCCGAATGACATCGGTCCACGCGGTCGATCCAGCGGGCTGAGTCGATGTTGTCAGCAATCGGTTGTAAATGAATTGCGGCAGGAGTCCGGTTTCACGAAAATTCTGATCTGCCGTCGTTTGCCCCGACACCAATGTCAATGACAACTCGTTCACTCCGCCTTCGGAGTAAGCAATCGGCTGGATCTCGGTCAGAGTATAGGCCCCAAACGCCAGATCGGTGAACTCGTATTTGCCGGTGGCGTCCGTGGTCGCCTGAGTCGTCGCACCGGTGGACACATTGGTCAATGTGATCACGACACCTGGGATCCCCTCGACGGCATCGGGAAGATTATTGGTGTTGGTATCGGCATACACGAACCCCGCTATCCGCTGATCACCGGCCGCCCCCGCAGTGACGGTCAACAATCCATCGGTGGAATCGGCACCAGCGATCGGGGTTGGATCCACCGTGATCTGGCCTTCATTCAGAACGACTTCGGTAAGGTCAAACACCGCTGTATTGCCAGCAACGGCATCGTTGGCAATGGTGAACGACATTAGCACCAAACTGCCGCTGGTCGACGAGAGCCCCGTCGAAACCGACACAAAAATCACGACGGTTCCGGCGGCATCATCGACATTTGCGGTGACCTGAGTGTCCTGCGCTGCACTGAACACCGATCCCGCCGTCACGCCAGCCGACGTCAAATCGAGCAGATTGGTGTCATAGCTCAGGCGTATTTCGACGCCACGAATTCCAGTAGCATTGTCCACATTGACCGGGACAGCGACCTGCGCCGACACATCTCCGGTCAAATCATCGGGAATGTCTACCGCGGCAAGCAGACGACGTGATTCGAGACTTTCAAGCCCCAGCCGACGTGATTTTTTTTGTTTCATGTTCGTTAGACTCGCAAAGCCATAAGAGGTTTCCCAATTCTGGTTCCCAAGTGTCTTTTTTCCAGCGTCGAATAAATAAGTTGCTTCGACTTTTGCTTGTAGCACCATGTGCTCAACGGTATTTAACGTTACAACCCAACTCACAAATAAATAATTTCATTTGCCGGAACTTACTCACGCTAGTGACTCTCTAAGCCCGGGTTCTAGAATGTCCCGACACCGGACATCTTCCATCATCGTCACCCTTTAACAAAGACAAGCAAGGCGACAGCGTTTCGACGCTGCTCGCCCCCCCAACAAGAATGTCCGAAACGTTCCGATTTCAAAGGCGACCTCAACATCTCTGACAGATGCGGCTCGCTTTCGATGCCCAGCTCGGCTGGGTAGTCAAGTCGTCATCGTGTCGTTGTTGCCCCCCAACCAAACTCAAAGAGCAGCCCCCGGTCGCGGTGGGCCAGCCTCATAGAAACAAGCTCAGCAGAAAATAGGTCAAACGTTATGCGCAAGTTCTTCAAATCGGCTCGTCCACTACAGAAAAAACGTCGTAGTGCGGTCAAAGCAAGGCACCTGAGCTTGCAATCGCTTGAAAATCGTCGCGTATTGGCGGCGACGATCACCTCTTTCACTCCAACCGCCAGCGGTTTCACGGCAGAGCTGAGCGAAGAAGTCAGCACGTTGAACTTGAATCTTTATGACACCCAGGGGCAAGCGGCTGGCGCAGCCGATGTGACTCTCACGGGAGCCTCGAGTGGCAATGTCCGCGGATCGCTATTCGTCAAAGACAACACGGTTACCTTCATTGCCAGCGGCGGCGCATTGGCACCGGACACTTATTCGGTAACGCTGCGAAGTGCGGCGGACGCGTTCACGGATCTCGCCGACGGCGAACTGCTGGACGGTGACGATGATGGCACCGCTGGCGGCGATTACACCAATTCGTTTACGGTTGCCGCAGGCAATGCGTTGACGGTGGGTTTGCCGGATATTGTGCGAGGCCCAACGCAGAGCATCCAAGTTCCCGCAGGCGGAAGCGGCGTCGCGTTGCCCGCCGGACTGCCCATCCAAATCAGTAATGCCGAAGGTGTCACCTCGGTTACCCTGACGATTCAGTATGATCCGGCACTGCTGGATATCAGCGACGTGCAGCTCGGAGCCGATGCGCCGTCGGGAAGTCAGGTCGAATCCAATTTGACCGTTCCAGGCACCGCAACCATCTCGTTTTTCTCGGTGGCACCGCTAGCGGCGGGACAAACAAGCCTAGTCGATATCATTGCCTCGGTTCCTGAAGACGCTCCGTACGGTGAAACACAAGCGATTCGCATCACCTCGCTTGACGTCAACGCCGGAGCACTGACGGCCACCGCTGATGACGCTGTTCAGGTTGTCGCTTTTGCTGGCGATGTGAATCGCAACCAACGCTACGACGCCGAAGACGCTCGCTTGATCGCCCGCGTGGGCGTTGGGCTCGATTCAGGTTTTGTGTTCTCGGAACCGACCAGCACCTCGGCGACCACTCGATTGTTTCCCACCATCGACCCTGTGTTGCTTGGCGATGTCACCGGAGCAGACGGACTGAGCCCTCTTGATGCCAGCGATCTCCTGCGACGCGTAGTGGGATTGCCGACCCCCAATATTCCCGACCTGCCCGCCAACCAGGCTCCGATCAATTTATCGTTGTCGGTCAGCACGGTGGCGGAAGCACAACCGATCGGTACCACCGTGGGGACATTGACCACCAATGACCCTGACATCAACCAAACACATACCTACACGTTGGTTTCGGGTACCGGCAGCACCGACAACGCGTCGTTCACCATTAGCGGTAACCAGCTTAAAACCGCTGCGGTGTTTGATGCGGATGTCAAAGATAGCTACACCATCCGTGTGAGAACGACCGACCCCGAAGGCCGCACCTTCGAAAAGTCTTTGGTGATTAACATCACCGAAGCCAATGTGGCTCCGACCGCCGTTTCGATCACGAACAATTCGGTTGCCGAAGACACGGCGGTCGGCACCGCGGTTGGCAC
>NZ_JBFHFD010000524.1:0-6120 GCF_041583735.1 Novipirellula sp. | reverse complement strand
CCAGGCAGCCTGAACGACGTCACGTCACCTAAACACAAATAATCCACAAGCCGATATTTAAGGCCTTGTCCATAAGAGCCATCGCTATCGGTCTGCCCGCACCCAGCAAATTACCGGATGCCGTTTTCGGAGCAGCGTAGCCACGGAACGTAAATGCCGTCACTTGCCGTCTCTAAAAGCTTCACCGCGTTGGCCAAAACGGCTAACGTCGCGGTCACCCCAGCGCAAAACGAAACTCACGCGCGAGTTTCGCTACCTCCCTGTCTCCCCACTCCCCACTCCCCACTCCCTGTCTCCCTGTCTCCCTGTCTCCCTGTCTCCCTGTCTCCCTGTCTTTCCCACTTCCCCCTCTCCCCCACTTTCCCCTCTTTGCTGAGGGTTGCAGGGGGAAATCTTCGGAAACCTGAAGTGCTAGCAGATTGGGGGCTTGCTCGTAGGTTGACATTTTCGCTGTTCGGCGCTATCTTCGCCCTCCGCGGCGGGTCTACTTTGGTGGACCTGTTGATTGAAACTCCAGCAGAGCCGCTGTGAAACACCCAAAACTGCTGGCTTCCAAAATTGAAGGTATCGTTTCGACGTGAAGTTAGGTGTTCAGGGAGCCGTTTTTTCCTGGACGCGATGGCTGAGTTCGGGCGTACCGATGAATGAGACCGACTTGCGATGACTGTCGATCTAGAAGCAATTGCCCGACGCGGGCGTTGCGAAGAATCAAGTTTACGAATTGCGTTGCCCCTGATTGAACAAGGATACTCGCCGCCATTTTTGGCGCGGTATCGGCGTGATGAATTGGGGGGGCTGGACGAGGCTAGCTTGTGGGCGCTCGCCGAAGCGCTGCAGGCGGACCGTCAACTGGCCGCGCGACGCGCCGAGTTGCTCGAAAGTTGGCGAGCGACCCCGATTGCCGACCCTGCATTGGGACGGGCGATCGAAAAAGCCAATTCGAAGCGGATGCTCGAGCGTTTGGGCCGACGGATCAAGCTGGAGTCGGGCGAAGCGGTCGATTCCGCAACGCGGCTGGCCGTCCGTGTGCTGAACCCACAAAAGGGTGACGGCGACGACTTGCACGCGATCGCCGAACAGATGGAAACGATCGACGATGCCAACGAAGCCAGTGCGAAGCTGGAAAAATCGTTGGCAGGCCGGTTGGCTGGCGATCCGCGGATGATCAATGCGGCCGTCCAGTGGCTGGGCAAACATGCCAAAATCCACGTGATCGAAATCCATGATCCCCACTCCAGTGCCGATCATGATCATGACGATGCGGCCGAAGGTGGATCCAAGCCAGGCTCGGCCAACGCCAAGGGATCGAAGAGCACAAAATCGGTCGACGCCAAACCGGCGGCGAAAGACGATGCGGCCTTGACCAAGGTGGCCGAGGAATCCGCAACCGAAACGCCTGCGGCCGAAACCGCTGCTACTGAAACGCCTGCGAAAGAAACGCCTGCAAAAGAAACCGCGACTACGGAAGCGGCAAATACTGCGGAAGCCACAGCGACTGGGGAAACCCCAGCGGCCGATGCAGCAGCGGCGGATGCAGCAGCGGCGGATGCAGCAGCGGCGGATGCAGCAGCGGCGGATGCAGCAGCGACGGAAGCGGCTGCGACCAGCGAAGCAGAAAACTCGGTGAAAACCGCAGAGTCTGCTGCTGCGACCGAGACCCCAGCTGCGGAAACCCCAGCGACCGAAACCCCAGCAACCGAGCCGACGGCTGCGGATACGAACGCTAACGAAGCTGCCGCCGAGACCAAGCAAGCGGGCGAAGCTGCCGCTGACGAGTCCGCTGCGGCGGATGCGAAGACGCCTGCTGCGGCCGACGCGAAGAAGGCAAAAGAGCCGAAGACCGAGAAGAAGTCGGAACCGGCTCCGGCTAAGAAACAGAAGAAAGTGTCGCCTCGCCAACGTCGTCGTCGTTGGTTGATGAGCGTGTTGAAGCCGCTGGAAGGCAAGCGAATTCCGACGAACAAGCTCAGCTCGTTCCAAACCGTGATGCTCGCTCGCGCCCTTCGCAGCCAAGTCGCCAATTGCTCGTTCGAGTACGATGCGAATCGTTTGGTTGCCGAGCTGCAAAGCACGGCCGAGCGGATCAATCCGCGTTTGGCCGACATGCTGCGAAGCATTCTGATTGAAAACGAAGCGGACATCCGTGGTGCTGCCGAAGCGGCGTGGTGGGACGAACTGCAAGAGCGTGCGTCGACTCGATTGTTGGGCATCGCGGCGGACCATCTGCGGATGCAAGTCAATCGCAGCGGTGTCGAAGCCAAGGTGGTGATGTCGATCGATGCGGTTGGACCTCGCACTGCGGCCACCGCGATCGTGGCCAGCGATGGCCGTTTGCTGCACTGCGAAGATTTGCCTTGCCAATTATCCGCTGGCATGCGTTCGCAAGCGGTATTGCGAATGGGCGAACTGATTCATGCTCATCACGTCGATCTGATCGTGATCAGCAACGGCCCGGCTCGCCGAGGTTGTTTGGTAGCGGTCAGCGAATTGGTCAAGCAATCACCCGAAAATTCAATCCGCTGGACGTTGGCCGATCGTAGTGGTGCGGACACGTACGCGGGCAGCCAAGTGGCCGACCAAGAGATGCGAACGACACCACGTCGATTCCGCAGCGCGGCTTGGGTGGCATTTTCGGTGCTGCAGCCCGCCGGTGCGATCGCCAAGGTCGATCCGCTGAAGTTGCGTTTGGGTTCGTTCCAGCGTGAGCTGTCCGACCAAGCGTTGATGGATGTGCTTGACGACGTGATGATCAGCGGTGCATCGCGTGGCGGAGTGGACGCCAATGCGGCCCCGACATCGTGGTTGTGCCGACTGCCAGGCGTGACGCCGCAGGTCGCTGACGCGTTGGATGCGGCTCGCCGTAAGGAATTGTTCAAATCGCGAGAGCAGATCGAAGAACTCGAGTCGTGGGGCGACCAAGCGTCGACTCGCCAAGCGTTGCCGTTTCTGCGTGTGTTTGGCAGCGAAGAATCGCTCGATGGGACTTTGATCCATCCCGAGGATTATCCGCTTGCGAAGAAGTTGGCAACGGCGCTCGAGATCGAGCTTCCTCCGTCGACCCCGCCTGGTTACGAGACTCCGAATTTTGATGAGGACGCGTCACCGAAATTGAGCGATGTTGTCGAACCAGCGGCAGCGAGCGAGGAAACGCCGAGCGACGAGGCGGCCGAGGAGAAACCGTTTGGTTTGTCGGCCGAACTCGATACCGCCAATGACAGTGGTGATGCGGCACCCGCAGACCCGCCACCCGAAAGTGTGTCGGCAACCGAGTTGTCGGGAGAAGCGGCGGCAGAGTCGGAAACGGCTGCCAGTGAAAGTTCCGAGTCGGATTCGTCCGCAGGGGATGCGGCCGCGAGTGATTCGTCGGAGCCAGCGGCGGCCGATGCGGCAGCGGATGTCGAAGCAGCCCCGTCGACCGAAGAGTCCAAGCCAGCCGAAGAAGCTGCGGTTTCGATGCGAGTGGTTCGGCCTCGACCTGAAAAGACCAAGATCGACAAGTGCATCAAAGAATGGCAGATCGGTGCCCGCCGGGCTCGTCAATTGGTCAGTTGGTTGTGTGACCCGTTCGGGGACAGCGACGTTGCCGATGGGGCATCCAATGCCGTTTTGACGTCGATGCCGAACTTGAAGACGTTGAAAACCGGCGATCAAGTGATCGGCGTGGTGGTCGGAGTGATGCCGTTTGGCGTGTTCGTCGAATTGGCGCCCGATTGCAGTGGCCTGATTCACGTCAGCCGTGTTTCGGAACAATTCATCGAAGATTTGCACGAGGCAATCCAAGTGGGTGACGTGATCACGACTTGGGTGACCGGCATCGATACCAAGCGTCGGCGAGTGGCACTGAGTGCCATTTCGCCTCAGCGTGAAATCGAACTCGAAGAGATGCGTCGTCAACGCAGCGATCGTCCTCATCGTGGCCAGCAATCGCAGAATCGTGGCGGTGGCAACCGTGGCGGTGGCGGCGGAGCAGGACGTGGCGATGCGGCCGGTGGACAAGCGGCCAAGGGTGGCCGTCCCGATAACCGTGGCGGTCGTGGCAAAGCGGGCGCAGCCGGTGGTGGCGGTGACCGTGGCGGACGACCCGGCGGTGGTGGTGGTCGCGGCGGACGTGACGGAGGTCGTGGACGTGATAACCGAGGTCGCGATCAACGCGGCGGCGGACGCGGCAAGCAATCCGAAACGTACCGTGTCGTCAGCAGCAAGCCGGTCGAACCGATCAGCGATGCAATGCTGAAAGGGGACGAGCCGCTGCGTTCGTTCGGCGATTTGATGCAGTTTGTTTCCAAGGACAAAGCGGAACCCGCCAAAGAAGTAAAGCCGAAGAAGGAAAAGGCGAAACCGGAAGCGTCGGCGGTTGCCGAAGCGACCGAAGCAACTGCGGCCGGCAGTGAGAAGGCAGTGGTTGCCGAAGCGGTGAAAGCGGAAACGCCCAAACCGGAAACGCCAAAGCCGGAAATCACGGAAGCTTCCTCGGCAGCCTCGGGTGACGAGCCCACCAGCACCTCCACGGAACCATCGGCCTGATAGATGAGCGACGATTTTAACGAGCGGCTCGAGTCGGCCATCCAGCGTGGGAAGCAGCGAGCGGAGCGGAAAGCGACCGCAGAGCGGCAGCAGGAGATGTCGGCCGAAGAGCTTCGGCGACTGCACACCTCGTTGCGACTATCGTTGTCGGATCACATTGAGAAGGCGGTGCATCGCGTCGCCGATCATTTTCCGGGATTCCGCACCGAGGCGTTGTTTGGCGAAAATGGCTGGGGAGCGGCATGTTACCGAGACGATCTGCGGATCGAAGCGGGCAAGCGGAGCAACCAATACAGTCGTTTGGAGATGATGATTCGCCCCTACAGTGACTTGAATGTGCTGGAGCTAAAGGGCAAAGGCACCGTGATGAATCGCGAGCTCTTTAATCGCAATCACTTTGTCACGATCGCGGAAGTCAACGAGAGCGATTTTCTGCGTCTGATCGACAGCTGGGCGATCGAGTACGCCGAAGTCTACGCAACCAAGAGCATGTAACCGCGCAGCGGAAGTCGTTAACGACTTTCGTTGGCGTGTTTCCCCCTGGGCGGTTCTTGTCGTTAGCCGTTTTGGCGCTAGCCACGGTTCCGTCGCCGCGTCGGTTTCCGCAGCCACGTTGCCCTCCCCGGAAAACTCGCTGTGGGCTCGTTTTCCGACCCTCCCCGCTTCGCCGGGCGGGTGAGTTCGGCGGAAGATATTGAAAAGGGCAAATTGACAATTGTAAATTGAAAAATGGGGGGGCGCTCCAATGTCGCTCGGCTTTCCACGTCGATGACGCGAGTTGTGGTTGCTGTCGCCCCTGCCGGGGCTTTGCGACTTCGGTTTGACCGCATTCCTTGGGCTCACGCCCAAGGCTAGGTGCTGTCGCCACGTCCGTGGCTGAGAAGTCGGCAATTTACAATTGTCAATTTACAATTTTCCCTTTTCAATGTTCTCAGTTTGCTCCCGTCTTCGCCGGGCGGCTCACATCGGTCGCGGAAGCCGTCAACGGCTTTCGATGTGGTCTTCCCCCAGGGGAGAACGAAACTTTTGACAAGTTTCGCTACGGAGAGGGGGGCTTAGCGTGGCGGGGCGTAGCGGGGGCTTAGCGTGGTTTGCTGGGGGACCAGCCGTAGACGTCGATCAGGGCACCCAACACGACGTCACATAACTGGTTCAGCCGGATGGGCTTGCTGAGCACTTGGTAGGCCTGCATCGATTCGGCTTCGCGGCGGATCTGCTCGTCCAATTCCGCCGACATCAGCACGCAGGCCGGGCGGTCGGGGGTGTCGACGAGTTGACGCATCAAATCGAGTCCCGTGACGCGTGGCATGTGGACGTCGACCAAGGCCAAGTGGACTCGTCGCTTGCGGATCACGTCCAGCGCTTCGTCGCCGTCGCTCGCTTCGCTGACCTGGAAACCTCGGCGCACGAGCCCCTCGCAGACGACACGTCGAAATGCCGAATCATCATCCGTTACCAGCAGGTTGGGCACAATCATAATTAGAACGTCCTCTGCTTGTAGGATCCTTCCGTCCTACGAGCCTACGGGGCACTGCCAAACGGGCAGCCAGGCGAGTACACTATTATAGCTTAGCAACTTTGATGCCGGTGCCATTT
>NZ_JBFHFD010000523.1:0-6120 GCF_041583735.1 Novipirellula sp. | reverse complement strand
TTTGCATGAATACCGTGACCCACCGTTTGCGGAATGCATTCCATGCAATCGAGCCTGAGTGCGGTACGATCTCGCGGTCACCGTCGGCCGAGCGAAGTGATTTTTGAGGCGTCAGCGTTTTCCAATTCTCGAAGTCTTTCCAGGCTTCGTAGGTGCCGGCGATTTGAATGCGAGGTAGCGGGTTGCCGAACAGCAACCAACGCGTTCCCGCTGCATCAGTCCAGAATACCGGATGGCCTTCTTCGGCGAGCGATGGCGGTGGTGTCCCGTCGGATGCTTTCCAGACCGTGCGGACGGTTTCAAATTCCAAGTTCGACTCGTTCCACTCGCATAGCCCCGCTTCGTACGTCTGAAGATGCCCTTTGATCTTTCGATAAAAGGCAACCAAATGTTCGTCGCCATTTTTGTCTGGCAGACTGACGTATCCGGTCAACCAAGTCGGCCCGTCGCCAGCGATCGGAGCCACGCCTTTGGGACGCCCGCGTTGATCGAGAAATAGATCGAACTTGGGTTTCAGCGGCGGTTGCAAGGATTCGAACGGGTCTAGTGACGTCGTCCCACTGGTCATATCGAACACGCCCAATGGGTAAGAGGCGAGCTTGGTGTCGCCCCATGCCCAAAACATCTTGCCACGATGAATGGCGGTTTGCACGGTGTCGCATCCAAACACCGGGCCATCGTTCCATTCGAGTTGCTCGCCGAGTTTTTGGCTTTCGGCAAACAAGCCCGATCCCGTCAACCGTCCAACCCGCTTGGCGATCGCGGTTCGATGGACCTTTACGGTCAGAGTTTCGCCGCGACGGGGTGTCAGCCGAACGCCTCGAAATCCAAATCCATCCGCCGGGATTTCGTACCCATGTCCGATCACACTGAAATAAACTTCACGACCAAGCAGTGATGGATCATCGATCGCGATTACTCCGGCATTGTCAGTGACGAAGCGGACTTGGTTTGTTGTTTTTAATTCGACCAACGGGACCGGCCATCCCGATTGATCATCGACAACCCGAATGCGGCACCCGGCCACGGTTGCCGCTGCATCGTCTTGGGCAAAGCAGAATGACGCTACCGTCAATCCAGTCAGAATGATCGGCAAGAAGCGTGCGAGGAAATTCAACTTGGATGCTTTTGAAAAATGTCTCGGCGCCGTTGCGATCGCTGCCTGACCGTTCGGCATGTTTTATTCAGTGAGCCGCGCACGCCTCAGCGACGGGACGGCTGATCTTGATGCGGTCTCTCGCTGACGCGTCGGGTTATGATTTTAGCTGCGTTCGGAGGCTTTGCCCCAAAATACAAAAGCGTCACTTCAAAACTCACTCTTCAAACCGGCTATTGACGGAGTTCGCCAATCCGCTGATAGGCTTCCCCGGTCGGTGGAGGATCTGCGGGGGAATTTGTAGCAGTTTCCAATTCGGTTTCAGCAAGCGACTCGGGTTCACTCGCCCTTTCGCTTGATTCGCCGGGGAATTGCGGTTGTGGGCGGACCGTGAGTCCCCAACCATGCAGAATACCGAAGCGATCGCTCTGCGTTCCGCTGATCACCAATTGCCAGGGTCCCCGAACACTTTTGCCATTGAACGCACTCAATCCAGGTTGGCGTTTCACAAGCGCTTCGGGCTGGAAGCTGCCTTCAAACGGAGCCCGTGCTTTGGTGATCGAATAGCGAGCCGAGTCGTCAAAGATGGTTTGGTTGAAGTGGTCGTCGTGAGCTCCGACACCGCTGAATAGTTCGATTCGCGTTCCATCGGGGCCGACCAAGTAGCCATCAAGAAAGGAGGTATAGGTGTGCGTGATCGACAGTTGGACATCCAGATCGGCGATCAGGTAATTTTCGTCGATGTAAATTTCCGAGACCACGGTTTTACGTGGCGGCAGCGGTTCCACACTATCGCTACGATAGCTGCCACCGACAAGTGACTTGGCCGAAATGGCCTCCGATGCAGTCAGCAGCCCATCACCGTTAGTGTCGTACGACCTGAATTCGTCGATCAGTTCCTCGGTCCACTCATCGGTGTACTCGTCCATCGCCACTTGATTGTCGCGGTTCAGATCGCGTTCGTAGAACCATCCTGGCAACCCCGAGGTCAGGTCCCCCGCTTTGGCTTGCATTTCGTTGAGGTAAGCTTGCAGCTCGCTACGCTGGATTTCGCCATCGCGATCCACATCTAAACGGCCAAAGGGGACCCCGAGACGGACCGCTTCATCGGCACTAAGTCGGCCATCACGATCGACGTCAAATCGCCCCAACACGGTCGATGTCAGGTAGTCACGACCACCACGACTGCGACTGTACCGATCTCGCGAACTAGACTCGTCACGGCGAGGCTGTGACGGAACCACTCCGTTTCCTGTGCGTTGAGCCTTCTTGATCAGTTCACTGGAGGCTCCGGACAACAATCGACGTCGAGCGTAACGCTGAGCCAGTTCAAGACGACTGAGTTTATTGTCGTTGTTGAAATCTTCGGAAAAGGGATCGCGGTATTTCCAATCCGCTCGCTGGGCTTCGGCGCGATCAATAAACCCATCGCGGTTGCGATCCGACCGGCGAAGTGTCCGTTCGGCGTAATCGATATCCTCTTGGGTATACGGATACTTTACCTCGGGCAAACCAAACTCGGGAACCAGCGGTTGATCAGGTGCCGTTCCAAAATCCATCGGATTGACATAGTCCTCGACATCCACATCACGTCCCGAGACACCATTATTCATCGCGTAGTAGACTCGCGCCGCCTCTTGCCACTTATCAACGCCATAAGGACGCTCGAGTGACATCCGTCGCGCCGCACCAACGCGTTCAAGGTACGGGCGCGCTAAGGGAGTGATCTCAGACGGATCGATGTTACCGTTCTGGTTGGTGTCGAGTCGTTCGAGCGATTCACGTAAACCCGATTGAGCGGACGCGTGGTCGACGCAAACCATCACGCCGATTGCGAATGCGATCGCAAAAATCAAGCATCGTTGGAAGCACGAGTGTGGTTTCATCGGAATCGGCAAAGGTGGCAGGAGAAGGAAAAAGGTGGTGGCAGGGGCTCGAGGGCAGGGGGGATCCGCATATGATCGCAGAGCGATCAGCGACGGCCCTGCTTATCGAGAACTGCGACTGCGTGACGAACTGCTACGCGCGGTTCCTTCACCCAGGATGACTTGATGCAACAGTTCGCCGAACACTTCACTGTTCATCGGCGTGACGACTTCGATCGTCTGTTCACCCCGCGCGTCGATATGCTTGGCAAGTTTTTCGACTTCATTAAACAGGTCACGTGGAGCGGTGACGATCAGCGAATTGCTTGCTTCGTGAACGGCAACGGTCATCTTGGGCTCGAGGTCACGTTCGGGTTTAGTGTCCGCTGTTTTCAGCCCTTTCTTGGCTGCCGCAGCCAACTTGGCTTCGGCGGCGCGTTGGGCAGCAACGGCCGCGGCGTTTCCGCCCCCCGCTTGCCCTTTCTCTTTGTCGCTCAGAATGCGTCCGGCATAGGCTTCGCGGATTGCCTCGGCAACTTCCGAAGCCTTGGTGTTAACCAACTCGATCACGTTCGAGGTTCCGTAGGTTTCGACCGAAGTGATGCTTTGATCCTTGTCGATGATTTTCAAATAGCTTTCGATAATGTCGATGTCGGCAGAGGTGCCTTGAGCAATCAGCCGATTCAACCGCGAATCGGCAACGATCGTAATCGTGCCCGACATCATCGTTGTCGTGCCATCATTGGAAGTCACAAAACTGCTTAGCAGTCCGCTTGAGGAACCGCTTGACACATAACCATTAACCAAGGTGCCCGCTTGCGCCTCTTTGGCAGCGTCGCCGCCGTCGAGCAGTTCACCCAACATTCGCAACGCATCATCCGGCTTGGTGTGCTTCAAATAAAACACAATCGGAGTTACCGGCGGCGCTTCGATCACTCCGGCGATGCTACGCAAATGGGTTTCAAAATCATTCAATGCCTCGGTATCGTCCGACTGCATCAACACGCCCCGCGGGGTCAATTGGCAACGAATCGCGTTCGCTTGATTGGTGGTCGTCGCCGTCAATAGGCGAGCGGCACTTGTTCGTGGTACGTTTGTGCGAATCGCAGTCGCAGCATGAGTCGACGCAAACGATTGTTCATCCAATTCAGGCTGAGTCGTATTCTCTTCGTGAGCATCCTCGTCATGCAGAACTCGCTCGGTTTTCATTTTTTCGTTCGGTGCGATCGCGGGGTACATGATGATCGGGTTGGAACGACGCCAGAATTTGGTTGCCGTTTCGAGCAATTGTTCCGCTTGAGGCCCACGCAGTGGAAAGACGCGAGTTTGTTCGCTGTGGGTGACATCGCCATTGACTTCCAACCCCGAGACGATCTTTTTGATTTGATCGATCTGTGCCCGCTTGGCTCGGACAAACAATCGCATGTTGCCGGGGTCCGCGTCGATTTTCGGCGCGTCGGGGTCGATCGTTTTTGGATCATCTAGCGGATCGGGAAGATCGAGCATTTGTTCAAGCAAGCTGATTGCGAAATAGGGATCGACGGTCTTCAACTGAATGACCTCGAAATCGGCTTCGGATGCTTGTAGCTGAGCCACGGTTTCTGCAATCTCGGCTTGCACCTCAGGGGATGCCAAGGCGACAACGCTGCGGGCAGTTTCATCGACCGACAAGCGAACTTGTTTTCCGGCCAACAGCGTTTGCAAGACGTTGTAGACGGTTTCCACATTCCCCCCCTCGACGATGTGCGATTTTAAAACCATCTCGCCGGGGGCAGCCGTCATGCTTGCTTTGGGTTTGTCGATCGCGGCAACCAACCCTTCGATCAACTTGACTTTGTCTTCCAAGCCCGTGACGAACAGATTTTTGCCCTGCAGGTCGGCGGAAATACTGACGTCAATTCCAATCATCTCGTCGGTCGCTAGACCTAGGTGAGGACGGGCGACCACCAGGATGTCTTCAGCTTCGACATGCTGAAGCGTGAAACTCTTGACGATCGTGCCGTCTTGCATCGCGTCGGCAGGTTGGAAAGCGGCCAATACCGCTTGAACATTTCGTAATTTAGCCACCGTGTCGGTGATCATTAACTGATTGGTGCGAGTCAGAACCGCAGGCGTCGACATCAACTTCAGGGCCGACAATTCTTGAACCGCTTCTTCGGCGTCGATGTCGCCGAGCGAGAACATGCACTTGACCACATGGTGTTCACTGGCCTCGGCAAGCTCTTCGACGCGGATCAGCTTTGCCAGCACATCGAGTTGCTGCAAACTTCGCGGATCGCTCAGATTGATCACGGATAACAATTGGTCGCTGCGAACCAGGGTGAAGCCCTCGGACAACAGAAACAGATTGATCCGATCGATCGCTTGCTGATGCGAAAACACGGTCGGATCGGTGTAAGTAAAACTGCCTGGGGGAAGGTCGCCAAAATGCAACGCCAATCCTGCTTCGTCGGCGATCCAGCGGATCACTTCACGCCATGGCACACCCTCGAACGAAAAACGAACCATGCCATCGGGAAGCGGCGGAGCGGCAATCTCGCCAACCGGTTCGTTAACCGCCACTGCAGATGGGTCAACCGATGGGGTCAGCGACGCGGGTGTCTCGGCGGTGGAGGTCTCGGCGGGGGGCTGTTCAGCCGATGGCGTCGGGTCCGATGGCAGTGCGTCCGAAGGCAGCGCGTCCGGCGCCGACGTTTGGACACTTTGGACCGCCGTTTCTTGCGGAACTGGCTCTTGCGGAGCTGGCTCTTGAGGCACCGACTCAAGCTGCGTTGCTTCTGGCTGCGCTGTTTCCTGAGCCATCAACGGCGAGAGGAACGAAGTCGATAGCAAAGGAGCTACGAATACGAACGCCGGAAACAACCGGATTCGTGAGCAACGTCGAGTCCGTGAATGGGTCATGGCAAAGATTTCAGTTGGAAGCAGGCTGGTTCGAACGCCAAGCGTCGGCGGCACAATCCAGCGGCTGAGGGAGGGAGGCGTCAAGGAAACCGGTGAGGTTTCAGGGACGGATCAAAGGAGGGAGCTTTGCGAAAGGCGTGGGCTCGCGGTTAGTCAGCGAGGAAGGGTGCACTTCTTCCCCACCGCGAGCAGTGGCATGTTAGCCAGAAAACGAGAAAAAGTCAATCAATTACTGCGACAACCGGCGAAGCCCCCCCC
>NZ_JBFHFD010000522.1:0-6124 GCF_041583735.1 Novipirellula sp. | reverse complement strand
TTCAGATTGCGAGACCATCTGCGGTGTCCCATTTTCCTGCCCCTTACATTTTCCTGCCCGGTTCAATCACCGACATTGCGCTCGGTAATACGACGCTACTGCTCACTCGAATCGTGTTTCCGCGACGTCTATCAGACGCCAGAAAACTGGCGGGCAGGAACATGCGGGGGGCAGGAAGATAGTCAGAATATAGAACCAGTGCGCGGTGCCCCATCTTTTTGCCCTTCATCTTTTTGCCCTTTTCAGTAACCAACGCTGGCCTCGCCGATACAACATCGCTGCCTAGCCGGCTATTGGTTCCGCAACATCCATTAAGCCCGCGCCGCAGGAAGGCAAAAAGATGGGGGGCAAAAATGTTCAGATCGCAGAACTATCTGCAGTGTCCCATTTTCCTGCCCCTTACATGTTCCTGTCCAATTCAATCACCGACATTGCGCTCGGTAAAACGACGCAGCGGCTCGCTCGACTGTTGTTTCGGCCACGTCTATCAATCGCCAGATAACTGGCGGGCAGGAAGATATTCAGAATATCGAACCAATCTGCGGTATCCCATCTTTTTGCCACTTCATGTTTTTGCCCTTTTTAGTGAGCAACGTCGGCCTCGGCGATGCAACGCCGCTGCTCGCTCGACTCACGGTTCCGCCACGTCCACCAACCGCCACACCGCCGACAGGCAAATAGATGGAGGGCAAAAAGATGCAGATCGCAAGACAACAATGCGGTGTCTCATGTTCCTGCCCCTTCCATTTTCCTGCCCCAATCAGTAACCGACATTACGCTCGGTAAAACGACGCAGCAGTTCGCTCGACTGTTGTTTCGGCCACGTCCGCCAAACGCCGTATAGCCGGCGGGCAGAAACATTTCGGCCAGCATGGGGATATCGCAGATTGTTGGTTGATGCGGCGATCACCTCGGTCGGATGGAAGTTGTAATGCCCTGCCTCAGCCGTATTCCAAATTTGGCGGACGCATAACACCGCAACTGGCTGATTCGAATGAAACCGAGTACGCTTTCTTGGATTCTTTACGACGCTGTACGCACCTGATTGAAAACGAACATGAAGACGAGAACTCTTGGTAATAGCGGTCGCTTGGTTTCCGAAATCGGCCTGGGATGTTGGCAATTGGGCGCCGATTGGGGCAGCGTCAGTGATTCGCAAGCGATGCAGATATTGGAAACGGCGTGGGACCATGGCGTTACGTTTTTTGATACGGCGGATGTCTACGGTAGCGGACGTTCCGAGAAACTGATCGGACAATTTATTCAACAGCACCGCGATCAAATCTTTGTCGCTACCAAAGTGGGTCGCCAAAACTATCCTGGTCCGTATTCTGACGAAATCCTCAAACAGCATATTTGCGAATCGATCAGTCGCCTGGGGGTCGATAGCTTGGACTTGGTGCAACTGCATTGTGTACCGCCGGAAGTCATGGCTGCGGGAGACATATTCGACTGGCTGCGCAAATTCAAACGCGGCGGATTGATCAAAAACTTTGGCGCGAGCGTGGAGTCGATGGACGAGGCGGTTAGCATCCTCGAGCAACCAGAACTGACGTCTCTGCAGATTATTTTTAATATCTTCCGCCAGAAACCCATCATCGCCCTGTTTGATCGCGCCAGGGATCAGGGGGTGGGAATCATTGTGCGGTTGCCGCTGGCCAGCGGGCTGCTGGCGGGAAAGTTCACGAACCAGACGCAATTCGCCGCCGACGATCACCGCAACTACAATCGCGATGGCGATGCGTTTAATGTCGGCGAAACCTTTGCAGGGCTGCCCTTCGAGACCGGAGTTGCCCTGGCCGACCAGATCAAAACCATGGTTCCGGATGGCATGACGATGGCCCAGTTTTCCCAGCGGTGGATCCTGGACCACGAAGCGGTGACCACGGTAATCACTGGAGCCTCCAAACCGTCACAAGTGACGGACAACACCGTGGTGTCGGACTTGGATCGGTTGAGTGGCTCAACGCATCGACAGCTTGCGGAGCTTTATGCGTCGTCGATTGAAGCTGAAATTCGCGGCGTGTATTAGCATTTCACTTAGCGGCAATGGAACGCAGGCGATGACGATTGAGGGTTCGAAAGAAATGCACCCTATTAGCTACCCGTTGTGGCCTCCGCCGATTCAGGCTCGGGCGGAAACAAAGTAGGGCCGGTCCTACCGGCCGTCCACATGGTAGGCCGACGGAATCGGTCGTCCAACGTACTTGGCCGGTGGGAACCGGCCCTACTTCAATTCGGTGTGTGTTGATTATTAAGTTTGTTCTTGGATGGGATATAAACAGTGACGGTTCGACGCGTCGATGCATGGTTCTTTAGTTGTGATTTTGAAGGTGGGGTGAATTTTTTCCATCACAAAATGATTCAATTTTTATACGAGTTAGGTGCAGAATTCTATAAATCGGCCCCTTTCCCTCCGCCAATAATGCTGGATCCTGAATCGAAAATAAAACCAGATGGCCGTTTAATTGGATCGATACGGAGTACGCATCCACTTTTAAACACTGCAATCGAAAGCGATGAGGTAAAAAAAGGATTTCTTGCCCTATACGGTGACGGAATTTGCGACAAATCGTTTAGGATTTCCGCTAGTGGTTGGAGGGACGATCGCGAAGGTTTCGAAACAATTATTCAACAGCTGGCGACGGGGCGTGTGGAGTTCTTGAAACTGATCGTTTCCAAAATGGGTGTTAAAATCGCCTTTGTCGACGATGTGTGGGGGACTAAGTTCACAGACAAATCACTCGACGAAGTCAAATGTCGCCATCTTTTCTGGACGACGTATTTTGGACCTCGTTATGTTGAAAAGTATGGTCGTGAGTTTCTGCTAAACACTCCCGCGTTTAAGACAGAAGAACTAGAGGGCGGTGTGTTGATAACGGTCACCGAGAAGTTTCTTGACTTTGCCTTGAATGACCCGAACGAAACACTCAAATATCTGCGCCAAGAATTCAAAGGAATGCGTGCCAATCGCTTCAAGATCCACGAAGCGTTCTAAAATGCAGCAAAGTAGGGCCGGTTCCTACCGGCCGTCCACATGCGTGGCAGTCGGAGCCGGACATCCACCGATCGCCCCTAATCTATAGCCTACGGCACCAGCCAACCATCGCTCCTGGCCGGTGGGAACCGGCCCCAACTTCACTATTTGTTGGTGTTTCAGCTTTGTTGGGTGCGATTCGTTGCACTTTCTAGCGCGGCTTCTGTTAGACTTTCGTTCGTAGACTTTCGCTCCTGGGGACAACATCGCCCCAGCCCACCCATTGCCCACCTGCTGCCCCCCATCCCCACCTAACACTGTTGTCGCCGGGTAACGCCAACAGTCTCGCTGCGACCTCTGAGGTCGCGCGCCGTATAGATTGCGGAGGAGACCGGTATGCGTATTGTGATCTGCCTCGTCGGACTGTTGTTGCCGATATGTTCCGCCTCTCTGGCGTCGGGTGTTGACTATCTAACGCAGATCAAGCCAATTCTCGAGGAAAAATGCTACTCGTGCCACGGCGTGCTCAAACAAGAGGGTGATCTGCGTCTAGAGACGTTGCCGTTGATGCTCGAGTCCGGGGTGATCGATCCAGGCGATGCGGACGCCAGCCTGCTGATCGAGCGTATCGTCGCCGAACCGGATGATCGCATGCCGCCAGCCGAAGACGGGGCGGCACTGAAACCGGATGAGATTGCATTACTGCGAGACTGGATCAACGAGGGAGCGATCACGCCGGAGGAAGCAATTCCAATGGGCCCCGAATCGCACTGGGCTTTCCAAAAGATTGTGCGGCCTGAGTTGCCCGAATTGCGCTCCGACACTGTGACCGAATCCAGTGCCAATCCGATTGATCAATGGTTGGATGTCAAACGTCGCGATCATGGTTTGCAAACAACCCCATTGGCTGATCGATCGATCGCGCTGCGGCGATTGTACTTGGATTTGGTTGGATTACCGCCCACCACCGAGCAACTGCGTGACGAACGGCCATGGGAAACGATTGTCGACGAGTTGCTCGAAAGCCCTCAGCACGGCGAGCGCTGGGCACGGCACTGGATGGATGTTTGGCGCTACAGCGATTGGTATGGTTTGGGAGCCCAATTGCGGTACAGCCAGAAACATCTTTGGCATTGGCGAGACTGGATCGTCGATTCGCTTAATCACGACAAGGGCTACGACCAAATGGTGCTTGAAATGCTAGCCGGAGACGAGCTTGCACCGGATGATCCCGATGTTGTGCGTGCGACCGGTTTTCTCGCCCGCAACTACTATCTTTTCAATCGCACGACTTGGCTTGACTCGACGGTCGAACACACCGCCAAGGCGTTCATCGGATTGACGCTGAACTGTGCCAAGTGTCATGACCACAAATACGATCCAATCACGCACGTCGATTACTATCGTTTCCGGGCGATCTTCGAACCGCATCAAGTCCGTCTTGATCCCGTTGCGGGCGTCACCAACTTTGATGTCGATGGATTGCCCCGCGTGTTTGATGACCATCTCGATGCGGAGACCTTCTTGCACCTCCGCGGCGATGAGAACAAGCCTGACAAAGAGACGGAAATCACCCCTTCGGTGCCCGCGATCCTGGCGAGCTTCGCTCCGCCGATCACACCCGTAGACCTTCCCCGTTTCGCCTATGCACCGGGTACGCGGGATTACGTTCAACAAGCGAAACTTGCGGACGCCCAAAAGGCGATCGCCGCTGCGCAAAGTGAGTTGACCGCCGCTCGCCAGCGTCACGAAGCTGCGATGTCTAACGTTTCCGCGACGCAGCCGGACTCACAGCGTGATTTTGCTCCCATCGATGAACCCTTTGACCAACTTGATGACGAACGCTGGGAACTCGTGGGCGACGGTTGGGAGCTCCGCAACGGGATGCTACACCAAACTGCGGTCACTCGCGAAGGGCATGAATTAAAACTGCGAAACACACCGCCGCAAGACTTCGAATTGACCTGTCGTTACCAAGTTACCGGCGGCAGCACATATAAATCGGTCACGTTTCGCTTTGATCAAAGTGACGATGCAAAATACAATAATTTTGTCTACAGCAGCGCACACGAACCGGGCCAGAAGGTGCAAGTGGCTTTCGCACGCAATGGCAAGAACGTCTATCCACGCGAGGGGATGAAATCGGTCACACTTAAAGTGGGCAAGTCTTACCTACTTCGTTTCGCAGTCCGTGATCGTCTCGTCAATGTCTGGCTCGATGACACATTTTTGATTGCCTACGAGCTACCCGATCGCCGCCTCGCAGGTCAATTGACGGTGTCTGGATTCGATGCAACCGTCGCCTTTGACCAGCTGACGCTACGGTCACTGCCTGAGGAGATGGAACTGAAATCCGCTGGCAATCAACCCGCGTTGACCGCCGAGTCAACGGAGAAAGCGGTCGCGTTGGCCGTGGCAAAACTGGATGTCGCGAAAGCCGACGCGGAGCGGGTTTCGGCAATCGTCGCGGCGGATCAATTGCAGTTCGATGCCGGCGCAGACCCCACAGCGAGAGCCGCCGCGGTCCAACTGGCTGCCCAGCGAGAAGCCGAGTGGATGCAAGCCGAATCGTTGTACGAAAAGCGGCTGCACCAAGGAGACAAGAAAAAGATCAAAGCGGCAGAAGCGAAACAGGCCAAGGCCGTCGATCTGTTAAAAAAAGTTGCGGCAGGTAGCGGAACCTACACGCCGCTTCGTGGATCACGCAAGGCACTGGAGACCCCCGCACATAACTTTGAGACCTATGCGGCCACCTATCCGAAACAAAGCACAGGCCGCCGACTTGCTCTGGCACGCTGGATCGTCGATCGCGATAACCCCTTGACCGCTCGGGTTGCAGTGAACCACGTCTGGATGCGGCATTTTGGCGAGCCCCTGGTGGAATCGGTGTTCGATTTTGGGCTGCAAGCGAAACGCCCCGTGCATGCCGAACTGCTCGATTACCTGGCTTCGGAATTCATCGAATCGGGTTGGAGTTTCCGGCACTTGCATCGTTTGATGGTCACTTCGCAGGCCTACCAATTACGCAGTTCGACGCTGGAGGCTGACCCCAGCACGCTAGCGGCGGATCCGACGAACGCTTATTACTGGCGGATGAACACTCGCCGCATGGAATCACAAGCAGTGCGGGACAGCTTGCTACATTTG
>NZ_JBFHFD010000521.1:0-6129 GCF_041583735.1 Novipirellula sp. | reverse complement strand
TTTGACCAGCCACGAAGTGGCGAAAGGATGTAGCCTCGGGCGTGAGCCCGAGGAACGACGATAAAACAAGGACCCAAAGTCCCGGAGGGACGACAGGTGTCGCGGCGGGCAACTCAGGAATGGGCAGGCGATGAGGGGCTCCGATGTCGAAATAGCATCCAGTGGGAAGTTGCTTGCGTCGGAGATTCGCAGAAAGGTTAAAACATGGGAGGTTAGAAAATGGAAGAACGCAGGCACGTCCAAACATGGTCACGGCGAGCCGCTGCCTCACGCCATTTCCGCTGGTTAGCTACGCTCGCCAGGATGGTGGCATCACGGCGTTAGCCAATGTGGCAGGTAGCCCGAAAGACTCCTGCTGATCCGCGTAAAGGGTATACAGGAAAATGGATGACAGAAAGATGACAAGGCGATTGGCAGCTGACGACCGCGGCGGATCATTCGTGCATCCCCATTTTCTAACCCTTCATCTTTTAACCTTATTCAGGGCCAACCCGTTCGTCAGAACAATTCAGCTTGAGACAATTTTGCTGGCTATTCTTTAGTTGATTATCGCATTACTTGCCGTCGCATCGCATTTGTACGTTCGGGAGATCGCCGATACTTCTTGGCTTGGCTCGCTGCCATTGCCATCGTTACAACCGCTACAGTGCGATCAATCGCCTGATTCCTGCTTGAACAATGGGGCTGTTCGCGAAGCTCGTTCGATATCCGTTGGAGCCGCCCGCAATCGCTGATTAGGGTGAGTTCCTGGACTCATTTTGCACGTCAAGTTTTCGCTCGTGTCCGGCGAAGTGAGTGTGCTGCAGGAAAAACAAAAACACTTATCGGAGAATGATAGGCGATGAAATCGCTCTTTGTAGGGATCGCACTTTGCACGATCATTGGGATGATCCCAATGAATCGTACCAAGGCAGCCGAGTTGCACCGCAACGCCACCTCGGCAAATGAATTGGAAACCGATAGCGTGTCAGCCGCACGTGATCTGTTCGTCCAATCGCTCAAGGCAACCGGCCGCGATCGATTGCTCGGACTGCGGAAATCGTTTGAGCAGCTCGAGTTGGCCGCAGCGGAAAATGATCAATTGCCTCCGGCGTTAACGATGTGGAGTCGGTTGTTGTTGTCGGTCGGTGATCAACGATTGGCGCGGCACGCACTCCAACAAGCGACGGCAACCCATGCGGAAAGTCCCGATGCGTACGTGTTGCTCGGCAATTTGGCTGTTAGCAACGGGCAGCTTGCCCAGGCGAGTTTGTGCTACGGCGAGGCAAGTCGTTTGCTCGCTAGTTGGGACGAAAACCATCCGCGGCGTTCGCCGTTGTTGGCTCAAGTCGCGGCGGGGCGTGCGTCGGTCGCGCAGGCACGAAGTCGGCTGTTGGCTGCGACCGCAGAACGTGAATTGTTGGATCAGTATGAGGCCACAGCACTTGCAAGTTTGCAAGAATGGGCGTCGCTTGATGGCGAAAACGCGGGGGCCCACCAGCGGTTAGGGGAGGCATTGATCGCAGCGGGTAACGTGGACGAGGCGATTGTCGCGTTTGATAACGCCAGGCGATTAGATCCCGAACTACCCATCACCGAATTCCGTTTGGCCAAGGCACTTTTGCAGCAGGGCGATCGCACTCAAGCATTGAGCCAAATCAATCAAGCATTGGCCACCAGTTCGAACGATTCCCAGGTCCGGCTGGGGGCCGCGGAACTGTTGCTTTCACTCGGTGAGACTGAATCGGCTCAACAGCAAATCGCTGCGGTGCTGGAAATGGAACCCGACAGTACAGCGGCAAAATTGTGGTTGGCCCAGACCAAGCGATTTCGCGGAGATTGGCAAGCTGCAGCTGACATTCTGCAATCGCTGAGTACCGACAATCCGGCGAATTTTGAAGTCGCCCACCTACTGGCGCTGACGTTGTCTGAAATCGATTCTCCCGCAGCCCCTCAACGTGCCCTGGCGCTCGCCTCGGTGACTGCCCAGCGATTTGATCAGCTCGATTCTGTTTCGGGGCGTCGCGCGCGGATTTCGCTCGTCTGGACCGCGTTCGTCTCGGGACAAACCGAGGCGGCCAAAAAAAGTTTCACTGAGCTGCTCAAGACAGGGATTTCGTCAAAGCAAGTCAGTGGCGATGAAGGTTACTACGCCTCTCGGTTGTTGGTCGAATTCGGTCGCCCTGAACTAGCCGCGACACTGTTGACCAGCATGCTGCAACGTGTTGAAGCTTTTCCGAAACGGGGGGCGTGCGAGGAATTGCGAAAGCAGCTGCAGTAGTTATTTTCTCTGTCCCGTTGCCATGTCGAGGCTTTGTCGACGCTGATGATGGATCGGGTGGATTGATATTCGCCCTCTGCCCGACGTTTAAGCCGCGTGATGAACGCGGCTTTTTTCGTAACCGCATCGTGTGGGAAATCGCGGCTGTGTCGAAAATTCGAAGACGGTCACAGAATTACAGCGAAATTTACTGTTTTTATTGCGTCAAGTATCGATCTGTATAGACTGGCAAATCGAACCACCCGAATTAGATATTAGTTTTTCAGGATGCCCCCCCGCCGTGTCTAGTCTTCGAATCCGTCGCCGTCGCCGCCTTGCTCTTTTCATTTGCGGTTTGGCGACTTTTCAATCCATCTTATCTCCGGCCGCAGTTTGGGCCGATGGAGGTGGTACGGTGGTCGCCGGTAACGCTTCGATCGCTCAAGATGGAACAACGCTCAATGTGACCAGCCTCAGCGATCGCACGATCATCAATTGGCAAGGATTTTCGATAGACGCGGGGCATACGGCGAACTTCTTGCAGCCCTCGGCGAACTCGGCGGTGCTCAATCGAGTTGTAACGCCCAATAATCCCTCTGCGATCTACGGCACGCTCAACTCCAACGGCAACGTCTACTTGGTGAATCCGTCGGGGATCGTCGTGGGAGCATCTGGGGTGATCAACACCAACGGGTTTACCGCATCGGTGCTGGATATCCCGAACCACGAATTCATGCAGGGCGGCTCGCTGACGTTTCGTGGTGATTCCACCGCAAGTGTCTTGAATCAAGGTACGATCAATACAGGATCCGGCGGGGTTGCGTTGATCGGGGGTAACGTCATCAACGAGGGCATCATCACGTCCGACGGAGGATCGATCTCGTTGGCCAGCGGCGGCAGCGTGACGCTGGCTGATGGTAGCCGTTTTTCTCACGCAGACATGGCCACCATCGAATCGGGGATCAGCGCCTATGCATCGGTCATTCGCAATAGCGGTACGATTCGCGCCACGGGAGCATTGGAAGCCGGCGGCGAGGTGTATTTAGTCAACCCTGGTGGCAAGGTAATGCAACAGGGATTGATTGCGGCGGCGAAAAATACTGCCGCCACTGTCGACACAGCCGCAACGAACGTCGGTGGCAAGGTGGTGGTAACAGGGGATTCCGTGGAATTGGCTGGCGCCACCATCAATGCATCAGGGGATACCGCCGGTGGTCAAATCAACGTGGGTGGTGGTTATCAGGGTGGCGATCCCGACATCGACAATGCGATGGCGACCACAGTTGACGAGCACAGTGTGTTGCGGGCGGATGCTTATGTCAGTGGCGACGGGGGACAGGTTATCATTTGGTCCGATGGTGAGACTCACTTCACCGGAACAGCGTCAGCGCGAGGTGGCACTAGCGGAGGTGATGGTGGTTTTGTCGAGGTTTCGGGCTCTAATGTCTTTGTGGCAGGCTCCGTCGATGTCGGCGCCGATCAGGGCACAGGCGGATTGTTCCTGCTCGATCCGCTAAACGCTTGCTTGGCATTTGACGCCTCCTCGTGTGCGCCGGGGGAGGGATTCGGTGACATCGATACGATCGTCGCGACGCTCAATGGAGGCGGCAGCCTGCTGGTGACAACCGCCGAGGGCGGCAGCGATGCGGGGAACATCCGCATTGTTGACAGCATCGAGACGAACACCAGTGGAACTCAGACGCTGACCATTCGGGCCCACGGAGGAATCTCTTTGGAGAACGGTGCGGACATTATCGATTCCGGGGATGGCCTGAACCTGCGGCTGCTGGCCGATTTTGATGGCACCGGTGGCGACGCGATCACCGTCGGTAGCGGATCGACGATTGACACCAACGGAGGTCAGCTTCTGTTCAGCGGTGCGGATCTGGTGACACTTGGCGGCAGCGTCGCGTCGGGCGGTGGCGATATCACCTTCCTGGCCGACAATTACGCAATTGGTGACGTCGTGAACGCCGGAACCGGAACGGTATTGTTCGACCGGGTCTCGGTGGGCAATTTTGGGCTCGGCTTCGGCGGTGGTAGCAGTGTGGCGACGCTGAACACCACCGAACTTGGCCGCATTTCCGCCGCTGATCTAGTCATCGGTGACCCCACCGCCGCCGACAACAATATCGTCCAATTGGATATCCAAAGTACGTTCGATCTGTCCAGCACCATCACCGGGCTCGTGCAGCTCAATGCTCTCCACCAAGCTGATTCCTTCATCTCGCCCACCGGCGCGCAAACCTATCGCTCGGTTGAGATGAATTCGAATGACGGGATCACGTTCATTCGCGACGCGACAACAATCACCACCGTCGGCGACGCGATCTTCAACGTTGATGCTGATGCCACCGGCGTCTCAGGTGGTTTTGATGATTTCCGCGCGCAAGGCGGAGTCACTTCGATCAACAGTGCCGCGGGCATCATCGTGAACACACCTCAATATACCGAAGTCTTTGGCGGCACGTTGAACTTGGACGCTACAGGTGCGATCACATTTCAACGCAGCACATCGGGAACCATCGGCGTTGGCGGCGGTAGTGGTCTGACGTTCAGCGACGCACAACTAAGCCGGATGAACGCAGCTGCGATCAAATTTGGAAACCCGATTACCTCCAACAACACAACTGCCATCAACGTCGACGACATCGATTTGAGCCAGATTGCCGGCGTATCCTTTAACACCACGGGAACCACCAGCTTCGCCGGTGCAAGCCTTTTCGATAGTGTTTCGACGTCGGGTGGGGTTACGACGGTGGATAGCGGGGCGACCGTTGATGCGTCAGGCACCATCGCCTTGAACACCATGACCGTAAATCTCGATGGTAATTTGACTGCGACCAGCGGAATCGCAGGCAGCGCGACGACGATCAATATTATCAGTTCCGGTAGTGGCGCCGAAATCCAAGACGGCATCGCGGTGGCTGGCACGGCGGGCGCGACCGTCAATGTCGCCGATGGCACTTACGCTGAATCGGTACTGCTCAACAAAGCAAACGTCAGCCTCGTCGGTGGATCCGGTGCGGTCATCGCGCCCTCCAGTCCGGCGGTGACCATCAGCGCGGCGGGGACAACCGTGGACGGATTTACGTATTCCGGCACCTCGGGGTCGCCTGCCATCCTAGTGACCAGCGGAGCCGACGATGTCACGATCACCAATGGCATGATTACCGGCACGACGGGAAGCGGGGATGGTATCCAGATCGATAGCACAGCCACCGCTGCATTGACTCTCGCTATTAGCAATGTGACGATGACGGGGGTGGCCCAGGATGGCATCGGGTTTGACGCCACGCTGAACGGAGCGGACATCCGTATCAGCAACAGCTCGATTGACGGCGGGCGTCACGGCATTTTATTCGGCGGTGCGATCACGGATAGCACGACGCAAATCAATATTGCCAACAACATGTTGATCCAAGGCGCGAGCCAGGGGATCGTCTTTACCAATAATGTCACCGATGCCACGGTCCGCATCCGCGGTAACGGTACGGATGCATCCAATGGCATCCGAGGACCCTTCGACGCGATCGCCGTCAATGGTGGTAGCTTGATCGGAGCCACCTTCATCGTCGGCGGTGATACGGCTGCCGACGGGAACTTCATCGTTTCCTCGAACCAGGCGTTGGACATCGATGCGATCAGTGGCGGTCGCTTTGTGGTTGCCAACAACGATCTGATCCAAGGCAGCGCCGCGATCGAGTTTGAACAGACGATCGATAATGGGGCCGAGATCGTGGTTGTCAACAACGGCGATTTCAGCAGCGGAGGCAGCGGGGTGGATTTCCGTGACGCGGTCGACAACGCCGTCGTCACGATTTCTGGCAATTCCTTTGCGAACACCGCGGGTGATGCGATCCGGTTCGGCGCCACCACTCCGTCGAGTC
>NZ_JBFHFD010000520.1:0-6131 GCF_041583735.1 Novipirellula sp. | reverse complement strand
CTTGTCCAAAAACAAAACCGAACCTTGCACGGTGGTAGGCGGCACGAGCAAGTGCCCCATGTGAGCACTTTTCAGCGCCATCACTTGCCAACCCACCACCGACGTGTCACCGCCATCGGCTTGTTGCGGTTGATAACGCCAACCTCCATCACGACATTGGGCGTAGACGATGAAATTGATTGACGCTTGGGCCGGCATGGCCAATTCGGGGTCGCCGGTCATCGCGTAAGCTTCACACAATGCAATCGACGCCAAGCCGTGCGAATACATCCCGTTTCCAGCACTCTCGGTCAAATCGAGCACGGGCATGCCGTTTTTCTTACCGAGTTTTCCGTTGCTGATCAGGAACTTGAGTCCACGATAGACGTTCTCGCGAAAGTCGCCTGATTTGTGGGTTTGGCCAGCGCCCATGAACGGCAATAACGCCATCGCGGTTGCGGCATTTACCGCACCGGCACGTTTCGGTTCGCCGGGATCACCACAGCGGTTGTTACAAGCGACGTTATGCTGGAACGACCAACCACCGTTGGGGAATTGGTGGCGTGAGAACCATTTCAGAGCTTCCGTGACGGCCGCTTCGCTACTGGCACTGCCTCCGTAATCACGCAGCAGCTTCTTTTTCATATCCGCGCTGCGGCTGCTCATCGGGGCGCCCGAGACGGACGACAACGTTTGCAGCGAAGTCGCGGCGGGAGCCATATCCGACGCCATCTCGCCCATGTCGATCGCCACTTCGGCAATTTCGATCGACTCGACCGACGTCGTCGGCTCAGGCATCTCGATTTGTTCGCTGGTGTCGACGGTTGTTTCGGTGATCTCTTCCATTTCGGCCACCTCGCCCGGATCGAGCTGCTCGATCGCAAACTCCTCCATTTCCGGACCCTCTTCGGCGGTGGCTGACGCCGACAATACGTTGATGACCTTGACCGGATCGGCGATCGAAACCAATCCAAGGACCAACAGAATGATGACGTGAACAAACGTGCTGACAGCCCAAGCGGGCATGGCGTTGAAGATCAAAAATCGCCGTCTCGAATTCGGCTCCTCATACACATCATCCTCGACCATCGCGTTGGAAATGAGCGGGTCAGAAGGATGAAGTTGATCTGGATCGGTGACAGACGCCATGGAAATCGCGTTCCCTACGTTTCAATTAACTGACATGAAATAGCGGAATCGAGCCGGATGATGAAGATGCCGCGAGAAGTCGGCGTCGCTTACATAAGAGGCTTGTTCCTCTTTTAGTATAAGCGAAACAAGGGAATCCAACCGACCATCACCCCTAGTTTAATTGCAGGATGGCCAACGTCTGCATCTTCCTGCTGCTCTTGATCAAGAATAGCGTTTGGGGGCCTGTTGTACTCACAAATAGACCCGTACTCACAAATAGACCCGATGTGCGGTATGCAAGAACGAATCAGCAGGCTTCGCACGTCATTGCGGGTGGTGAGGGCGTCTCTGTTGGGAGGGGTTGAGCATGCCGAATGCCATCTACTTTGGTAGCGGCACGGCGCTAGGGCCGCCCGGTTGTAGCGAGTAAAATGTTCGATATTTACCGGGCTTTACCAGGCGGCTTGCACCGCACCGCTACAAACGCGACCCGTGACAGCTCGATTTGCGTTTTGGCGAATGCACCCGCGGCACTCGCAGCGGTGCCCGTTTACGATTTTCGATTTTGCCAAGCCGATTGGGCTGCGGCTCGAACCTGATCGACGTCGACCGAGTGCTGTTTCGCCATCGCCACAGCGTCGTCGTCTTCGATCGCAAACCGCTCGCTGCCGCCGGGAATGACGACCACTTTGCCCCGCAGGGGGCCGAAATCGGTCGAGACGGTTTCGCTACGGCGGACCAATTTGCGGCGGTTTGACGTGTGCCGGCGGATCCCGATCGAGGAGGTGTGGGTGAACAAGATCGACTCGAGCTGAGCGACGTGTTCGGCTTCACACAGGGTCGTCAAAACGACGCCCAAACGTCCTTTCTTCATGACACATGGCGTTTGGAACACGTCCAGCGCCCCAACATCAAGCAACCGTTCGGCACAAAAAGCCAACGTTTGAGGCGACGCGTCGTCGATGTTGGTTTCCAGCACGACGACTTGATCGGTTTCCAGCGGATAGTCACGTGCGGCCTCCGGCGATGACCCCGCCACGCCATTGCGCTCGCCGAGCATGACTTTCAAAATGTTGGCCTGGGTCTCTAGGTCTTTGCTGCCTGCGCCGTAGCCGACCGCAATCGTACTCATCGAAGGGATCGAGCCAAATCGCGATGCGGTCGCTTTCAGGATCGCCGCTCCGGTCGGGGTCGTCAGTTCGGCCTGGACATCCGAGCTGGCGATCGGAATTCCCTTCAAAAGTTCGGCGGTTGCGGGAGCCGGAATGGCGACGCGGCCATGGGCGATCGTGATCGTCCCGGACCCGGTGGGGACCGCGGAAGCCTCGATCGATTCAATCCCCAGCGTCGTCATCGCCACGGCGGTGCCCACGATGTCGGCGATCGAATCGATTGCGCCAACCTCGTGAAAATGCACCTTTTCAATCGTCGAACCATGCACTTTTGCTTCGGCTTGCGCCAGTTCCAGGAAAATTTTGTGCGCCAGCTGCTTTGCTGCGGGAGAGATCGCATCGGCGCGATCGATCATTTCGGTGATGTGGTGCAAATGCCGATGCGCATGCTCGGGGGGATGGGCGATGTCGACTTTGATCGCTCGAAAGCCATGTTTTTTGACCGTTTGCGCCTGAATCGTGATTTCGCCGAGTCCCATCGAGCGGACAGCCGTTTCGATCGTGTTTGCGTCAAGTTCGCCGGTTTGGGCACCGATATCGATGAGAGCTCCGAGCGTCATGTCGCCGCTGATTCCGCTGAGACAGTCAAAGTAGGCGATTTTGGACATGGATTTCGAGTTTCCGAGGGCTTGGATGGCAGGAGGTTATTGCAGCTGAAACGCGAGAATGCGGCTGCGAAACGGCAGTGAATGGTCGATTCCAGCGGCAGCAGACAAGAGGATAGTAAAAAGAACCTGGCTTGTCGTCTTGGGATCCGCGCGGTTTGCCGTTGAAGGAAATATAGAAAACGCTATACTCCGCCCTCGCTAACGTAGAAAAATCGCTCCAGCACCCTGCTGTGCAGCGTGAACTGTAAAAAATAAACGAACGTCCGACGAGATCGATCCGATGAAAGTTGTCAGCAGTATCGGCGCCCTGAAGTACCGCCACCCCGATTGCCAAGTGGTCAAACGCCGCGGCCGAATCTATGTGATTTGCAAAAGCAATCCTAAATTCAAGGTCCGCCAAGGCGGTGCCAAGGTCAAAAAAGCTCGTCGCTAAACGCGTTTTGGCGTTTTCGCCATTCAATGCGCTGCCACGATCACCCAAAAGAACGACCGGATCCATTCCGGTCGTTTTTGCATGCGCGTTGGTTGATAGAGCTTGCGTGATCGGGGTCGGGGCGCCGTGACTGTCGTTTTCCAACGCTCCTTCACACCCCCCCACTTCCCAAAAACCCCAGTGCCTCACGATGACGGTCGTCCTGACGGAAGCTCCCGCAGACCTCGGACCCACCGATCCATTGGATATGTTGGTCGTCGCTCCCCATCCTGATGATGCCGAATTGGGCATGGGGGGGACAATTGCGAAGATGATTTCGCTGGGATGGCGTGTCGGTGTCTTGGATTTGACGACAGGCGAGCCGACACCCCATGGCAGTGAATCGCGGCGTCGGAGCGAAACGAACCGTGCCTCGGAAGCGTTGAAGTTAACGTGGCGAGGCAACGCGGGGCTCGAAAATCGTCGGCTTTTGCACACTTTGGAAACTCGCGAAGTGGTCGCCAGCTACTTTCGCGTGCTGAGACCGAAATGGGTGTTTGCTCCCTATTGGCAGGATGCTCACCCCGATCATGTTGCCGCCACCGACTTGATCGAAGCGGCGCGGTTTTGGGCCAAACTAAGCAAAACCGACATGCCGGGCGAGCCGTTTCACCCTGAGCGTGTCTTCTATTACTACTGCATCCACCTGCGATTGGCGATTCAGCCCAGTTGGATTGTCGATATCAGCGACCACTGGGACGCGAAACTCGCTTCGATCTCGGCTTACGAGAGCCAGTTTATTACGGGCCGAGACACGCAGCCGCCGACGATCTTGGATCGGCTTCGTGACGAGGCGTCGAATTGGGGGCGACTGATCAATCGTCGCTACGGCGAACCCTTTGCGACCAAAGAACCGCTGGCACTGAGCTCGCTGGAAAGCGTTCTCTAGACGCTCGATCAGAGCAACGCGGCGAAGCGTATTTGCGTAGCAACCTTCGCCATGATTCGTAGCTACCTTCGCCAGAAGGTGGTGAATCGCATCGGACGCCGACATCCATGCGCTGGCGAGCGTCTTTACGGCACGTCAATGTCATCCATTGCATCAATTTGGGGGTGCAGGGGATCGACCGGCCGAGTCAAAAATCTTCACGAATTCGCCTTTCGGCACGGTAACACGCGGTGGCCTTGCCAAGGTATATTGCGTGTGGATAGGAAGCTCGCGAACGCCACAACTTTTTTGGATGGGGTTCGCATCGGCCGATGGGTTGATGGAAACCCGTGGCCCCCCTTTTCCTTTTCAACTTCGACACTCTTCGTTCCTGTGTGTTTACCCATGCCTGTCAAAATGCAGCTCGCTCGGATTATTATTTCCGAACTCACTGAAAACCAAGTGATCTATCTTCAGGAAGAAGATGGAGATCGCGAGTTTCCGATCTTGATCGGCATCTTCGAGGCGACAAACATCGATCGCCGTGTGAAGGAAGAATATCATCCGCCACGTCCCTTGACGCATGATTTGATTGTGCGTGTCGCCGATTCGTTAGGCGCGAAGATCGAAAGTGTTGTGATCACCGATCTGAACGACCATACCTACTTTGCCCAGCTAAACCTTCGCAAACAGGATGGCGAAGTGATCACGATCGATTCACGGCCAAGCGACGCGATCGCGGTGGCGGTGACGTTCACTCCGGCGCTGCCGATTTACGTCAGCGAAAAGGTGCTCGAAGAAGCGACTTCGACGCCGTTCTAATGCATTGTCCAAACTGAAAATAAGGGTTTGACCGTAGCGGAGGTTGGTAAGACTTTCGCCCGTTCTCCCTTCTCGAATGAAACTCACGTACGCGTTCCGCTACGCTGAAAACAAATCTGGACAAAGCACTCGCAACATGGATCGACTCTCCACTCCCGAAGCAGCACGCGAATACGTGCTTTCCGCTCGCGGTAAAGGCCAGCGTGTTGGTATCGTGCCCACGATGGGGGCGTTGCATCAGGGACATTTGTCCTTGGTCGCCGAATCACAGAAACATTGCGACGTCACGATCGCCACGATCTTTGTGAATCCGACTCAGTTCGCACCGCATGAAGATTTGCAAAAGTATCCGCGAACACTCGAGCAAGATTGCGAGCTGTTGCAGTCGCAGGGAGCTGCGGCGGTTTTTGTTCCCGAAAGTTCCATGATCTATCCGCCGGGATTCAGCACTTATGTCCAACCGCCCGCAGTGGCTGCGTCGTTAGAGGGTGAGTTTCGTCCTGACCATTTCCGTGGTGTTGCCACGATCGTGATGAAATTGTTCCAAATTCTGCCTGGCACACATGCGTTCTTTGGGCGCAAGGATTATCAACAATTAAAAGTCATCGAGGCGATGGTGCGTGACTTGAATGTCGGCATCGATGTGGTCGCTTGTGACACCGTCCGTGAACCCGATGGCTTGGCGCTCAGCAGTCGCAACCGCTATCTCGATCCCGAGCAGCGGCAAATTGCCTTGCAGATTTCCAGAACGTTGCAAAACACACAGCGGCGGATCCAAGCGGGCGAGAAGGATGTCGAGACGCTGCAACACCAGATGCACTTGGAATTGCTGGGCGATGGTGACGCGGCAAAATCGGTGGACAAAATTGACTATGCCACGATCGTGGACGCCGATTCGCTGACTCCGATCCGGCAAATAGACGGTCCCGCAGTCGCCCTGATCGCTGCTTTTGTTGGTCCAACACGGCTGATCGACAATCTGCTGTTGTAGCCGCTTCTTTTAGAACCTGGGCTCGCCCATTGCTTGGCAAATAAGTTAGGCTTGGGCAACGACTACCCGTTCACTTTCAAAGCGTAAT